>NZ_NPIZ01000046.1:0-3688 GCF_002251185.1 Prevotella sp. P5-126 | reverse complement strand
TTGAGGTAATACCTAATATATAAGAGACAAATACCACCAGCATTTTTATTATTTAACATTTTATAAGTGTTTTTGCAATATTTAACAGATAAAAGTTCTATAAAAACAGAGAAAGAGAGGATTACCATAACTCATCAGCAAGCTTTTGTCAACTCAACCACAAATTTGTTTCCGCCCACAGCAACACAGTCCTCACATCATTCCAAGTAAAGCAAGCCGCACTTGCTAATCTCGCACAAGAAGGAAATCCTTACCGCCTTTTCTCGCACAAGCGTCATCGGGCTTCGGGATGCATTCGGGATGCATTCGGGTCGTCACTACTTTTCTACACACGAAACTTCTGAAGACGTACAAAGCAAGTCCCAAGCAAGTCCCAAGCAAGTCCTAAGCAAGTCCTAAGCAAGTCCAACGTAAACCTTAGGTAAGTTCAAACTCTATCAAATGAATACGCGATAATATAATGTACGCGCGTATAGAAGCATGCGATCCATATAATATATACGAAACAAAATATTATTATTCAGACTTTATCACTTCATTTTCCTAATAAACCAAAAATATTTCGTATCTTTGCAAACGATGGCTATAAGATACACACATAAAGAAGAACTTTGGAACACATGGTCACACGCTGGCGGCATACTATTAGGCTTGGCGTTCGGCATTGTGTTTCTCGTCATGGCATTCAAAGGTGACAACCCTTGGGCACGCCTCGGCGTGTGTCTCTATCTCTTTGGCATGTTAGGATCATATATGGCATCCACAGCATACCATGCACTCCCCAGACATTCAAAGTGGAAAGAACGGTTGCGCAAATGGGACCACGCTGCCATCTACTGGCACATAGCAGGCAGCTACTCCCCTCTTACACTTATTGCGCTACGCAGCCAAGGCTACTGGGGATGGTCGCTGTTCACCTTTGTGTGGCTTTGTGCCATAGTCGGCACCGCCATCAGTTTCATCAAGCTCAAGGAGCATTCTAATCTTGAGACATTTTGTTTCGTAGGCATGGGCCTTTCTGTTCTTGTGGCATTCAAGCCATTGATCGACTCCGTATCTACTGCTGCTGTGGCATGGATTATTGCTGAAGGAGTAGCCTATATTACCGGTGCAGTATTCTATTCGCTCAACAAGAAACGATATATGCACAGCGTTTTCCACTTCTTCGTCTTAGCTGGCAGCATCTGCCACATCATCGCCGTATGGGACGTACTGATGGAATATCTCTAACGTCAAGCAGAAAAGACCATTTTCATTATATATACTCCCATAAAGCCATCAATACCTGCACCATCAGAATTGCATTATAAAGAACTAAAGATTGCAAACTGCGATAAATGATACTCACAGACCATCAGACAACCGGTTAAGGATTGTTATCAATAAACGATATGGCAACTTATTGATTGACTACTGATCTTTATCAAAAGCGTTTTGCTATTCAATGTGCAGAACTTATAAAAAATCCGCAGAAAAGTTAATAGAACCTAAAAATAATCTCAAAGACGGACAAGGACGGACATTTGGGTTTTGTGATGTTGTATCTTTGCAACCGTACCTAAGGATGATTTCCAAAACAAAAAGATACCTTTGCAACAAGCCATTTATCGTACAATATAAAACAACGCAATTATGTTTACAGGCATCACTTCCAACGCCCCCAACTGGATACAACAGAAGAACCATGCTTTTTCGCTTAACACACGATCGCTTCTCATTCGTCATTCGTTAGTCTATCGAAGACACGACGAGGAACCGTTCAAACCTAACGATAATGGGAGCAAAATCATAGTCACCCTGCCCATTCACTCCTTTTATAGTGATACGTTTCACCTTTCCTGATATCATTTCTGCATCTACGGCAAAGGTAAGGGCAGTAAGGGCATGGCTGAAAGCAAGCTCCACAGGTTTGCTGGCAGTAGAAATGTTATAAGCAATAGCTTCGTTTTTGGCTACAATAAAATCGGGGTGATGGTCTATATCCGTATCTGCCACGTAGCGGATGACTATATTCTTGGCGAAATCAGCAGCTGTAGATATATAAGACAAGGCGGCACGCTGATAAAGTGCATAAGCATAAAACGATAGAGATCCTTCGGTAGGCCACATCTCGTTGCCTGCGGTAAACCAGTTGTTACCGCTCTTGGTGACTTGCTGATCATGATACAAGGAAGAAATAGTAGAACCTTTGGTGTAAACGGCACTCACGCCGAAATCCCCTACCTCAGCGGCATCATTTAATGCGCAACGGGTTTGTGTACAGGGGAGGGTAATTACCCCCCCCTCAATTCTTTATTGTCAGTTTCAATAGCATGCGATAGAGAGGGTTCGAGTTGGCCTTCTGCCTCTAGCACCATCTGCTCTCGGGCAAGTGCTGCCGACTCAGACACAGCCCCACGAGTTTTTTCACCTCCGTTCCATCCTTTCTGCAACATAGCAGTAAAGCAAATCTTCTTGTCAGACATACCGTTGTTCTGCAACCCATCGCTCTCAGAGCAGGAGATGGCGGTAAAAGCCAAGAGCATGCCAACAAATTTGCAACAGTTTAATTTTTGTTTCATATAAAAATAATAAGAGTTAGATTCTACTTTTTCTTTGATTTCTTCTCATTTCACCAATACATAAGCGTTTCCGGATGCAAGGTTATACATTATTTTCTTTATCCACAAATTATACATCCATGAAATGATATTTGGTATAACATCCATATAATAAGGTATGCGTGCGCACACACATATGCACGCACACGCGACATAGCAAATAATCGACCATCGGCCACCGATATGGGATAACACTTTGTAAGATATACGATTAAGTGGGTGGTCGAAAATCTTATAACGGCATTATCGACCACCATTCTATCATCTGTTGGTAAGCCATCGCATCTCTGGAGAAATTGGTTGTTCCTGCTTGATGATGAACGGCTTGATATTTATCAACACCTTGCCAAACGTTGGATAACACTTTTATCAAACATTGGATAACACCTTTATCAAACGTCGGATAACACCTTTATCAAACGTTGGATAACACCTTTATCAAACGTTGAAAACACTCTTGCCAAACGTTGGATAATACCTTTAACAAACGTTGAAAACACTCTTGCCAAACGTTGGGCAATACTTTTGCCTAATATTGAAATGCTTTGGCAAAATATCGGGCTATACCTTATTTATAATAAAAGCGCACTTTTGATTAACTTGCATTTAGATGATAGGAATGTTGACATGAAGGTTTTGCGGGTGTTCGTTGGTGTTCGATTGGTGTTCGGAAACCCTCAAAATACGAACGCCGAACACCATCTAAAACCGCTATCATACAACAGATTACGGCATGACAAGTGTTCGATGTTCGATTTATTTCCGAAAACTCAAATTCTGGATTGATATGAGGCTACCTACCATACAAGTCTTTTTATACGTTCAAGACTATAAAGCCCATGCATGACAAAAGAAAACTGCTGTTCATTATCATATATTCGTTTGTGGTTGTTCAAATATACAAAAATGTTCAGCAGTTTTGTTCTATATTGATTTGCACTAGTGTCCACTAAAAACGATAAACAATCGTTGTAAGTGGTTGATATGCGACAAAATACGAGCAAAAAATGACTCTATGGGTTAGAAATGACTATCTTTGCAGAAAATTACAATCTGTAAGTTAGTTTAGACTCATGAATCAAGGTAAG
>NZ_NPIZ01000045.1:0-13828 GCF_002251185.1 Prevotella sp. P5-126 | reverse complement strand
ACTATTCTAAGGGCAAATCAACTTCTTTCAGCCTTCTGTTATTACCCACTCCTAATGGTATGGGGAGGAGGCGTATTCACGCTGTATTTATATTGTATTAAACACTCGGTTATCCCGAACTGGGGCAATAAAGATAAATTCCTCGTGTTTAACACTAACTTTGCACCAAAATACTGATGTTAGAGGCTACAAACAAAGTCCTTTACCTTTGCTTGGTATTCTTCCTTGGTCATACCTTCTGTCTCTATCATTGAGTCAAGTACATCGCCAAGTTCATCAAAAGCAATATCATGATGATATTCTTTTGTTGTTCCATCCTTTTCTCCATAGATACGGTAGTAATCAGAGCCTTCATCCAAAGCAATATATACCTTGCCCTGAAATTGGAAACCATTCACCTGCATGACAAGAGCCTCCATGGTGAAGTCTTCGCCATTGACATTCTTGACAATTTGGGTGGCATACATCTTAGAGATGCCCCAACTATTGATAACGTCTATCGGCGTTGTATGAAGGAAAAACTGCCTTGTAAGAGTTAAAAATGTGACCATTGACTCATTTTCTTGCCTTGAAATTTGCGTGTACAAAGGAATAAGGGTAACTTTGTGTTCGTTAATAATGTGTATTTACACAAAATAAACGAATAGAAATATGGAAATCCGTAGAGTTCTTGGTTTGAAATAAAAGAACAGAATGAAATCACTGCAAAAATAGTCGTATGATGCGACTATTTTTGCAGTAGTTCTTATATCATCGTAAGTGCCACATAAACATTGCTTATTTCGTCATTATGATGTCGGAAGATACTCTATAAGGTCTCAGATTTGGAGTAAATTTTGAAAGAGCATTATAGACATTTCTGATTCAAATATACAAGAATTAAAGAAAAGAATAAGCTCCCTATTTAAGTGTTACACAATTTTGCCCACTTGCTAACTATCTTTGCAGCAAAAATGTAGAAAGATGGTAAATACGAAATTAATGAAAAGGATATTAAGCACTCCTTATGAAGACATCGCTGATTTAGATGAGGCTTTGACCAGATACAAAAGTCATGCTTTGAATGTTATGGGTGAGAAAGACGATACATCATGCTCGTATTTTGCGAAAAGTAATCAAACCAATCGCCTTGGTCATTCGATAAGGCAGCATTGCATGAAGCCGGAGTGTAGTATGGCCGATAAAGAGAAGGTGTACAAGACTATGGAGGAACTTATTCAACTTGGTTTTGACAGAGCATCATATATATTATTAGATATAGCTATCCAAGAGAGCCTTCCCAATGCAGTCTGCGGAAAGTTCAAAGGAAAGAGTTTTCAAGAGATGATGAATTGTGGGTGGTTCAAGAATCTTATAGATACGGATTATTCTGGCGATATTCCCCCTGCCCCTAACACACCTAACTACAAGCAGGAATCATATAATTTTGATAAACAACGGTGTGCCAGTACCACACTCTATCACTACCTTAGCACATACCATAGCCCTTTGCTTGATGAAATTTTACACTATCGTATTTTCTTCAAAAAAGATTTACACATAGCCGCTCTCCGTGCTTTTCAATATATGAGTAGTGGAAAGCATAAAGAGGCATTTAAAATTCTATCCTTATTTCATATAGATATGACGCAAACAATTGTAAGCTATGGTGAGCGAGAAGCAGCCCTCTTGCTCGCAGAGTTATATGAGTTTGGGCTGGGGGCAGCTCCTAATCTTGCGCAGGCACTTAGCTTGTATAACTATTGTTACGAGCGGTTTACTATGGAGGCAGGCTATAAGGCTGGCAGAGTCTGCGAGAAGATAGGAGACTATGACAAGGCCATGGAGTGGTATCGTAAGGTACTTGATTGGAAAGTGCTTAGACCTACTTCATGGGAAAGAAACTATAGAAAGGAAGCCTACTCTTTGCTTCCCTATCGCTTGGAAAATTCCTTTCGCAACTTGAAAAAAAGCATGAATCCCGAAGGGCACGACAGAATATCTATTACTGTAAAATGTAGTGGACGGTTTTCGTTACGATTAAAAGTGCTGATGAATGCTTCCGTTACTATCACATGGGATAACGAGCATAATGCTAATAGAGAAGTCATCAAATGGAAAGTGAATGGTTGGAACCGACTGGAGCATCAATACAGTAAGCCCGGCAAACATGTTATAGAGATATGTTCAGACGAAGAGAATGTTATCACGGGGATTGAAATAGAGATTGCTTTCTCCGTTACAAAAATGAACCTCGAAGCATGTAGAGGATTAGAATATCTACACTGTACGAACCAAAGGGCAAGCATTAATCCCAAAGGGCTTTGCGGTCTGAGATACTTGAATATCAGGAATACGAAAACGAAAAGATTGAATATTCGTGGTATGCACCAACTTGTAGCATTGGATATATCCGAGATTCCTTCCTTGCGATTGATTGCGGAAAAATATCTCCCGTTGCGCTATTTTGCCATGGACGGCCAGTCTGACTTACCAAAGAAAACGCAGCTTGAAGAAAACATCAAGTTGAATATGGGTAAAATTGTTCCAACTATTGATATAAAGAGAATGGAAACCG
Organism: Prevotella sp. P5-126; assembly: GCF_002251185.1. Lineage (NCBI taxonomy): Bacteria > Pseudomonadati > Bacteroidota > Bacteroidia > Bacteroidales > Prevotellaceae > Prevotella > Prevotella sp. P5-126. Next base: position 11,271 of record NZ_NPIZ01000045.1, on the reverse strand, counting down.
TACATCCTACTGTGTTCTATTATCTGCGAAGCAGCAAGTGGGTGGCGATTAGGAATGTCATTTTAAAAGAAAAAAAGAATGGTGTTTTCGATAAGGAGTATCTTAGAAAGCTTTATAAGATGTATAAAATCTTATGTGCAAAGACTCCTAAACATTATCCGTACCCTAATGGCTATCTTGAATCTTCGGAAAATTACCTCTATATATGCCGTTGGAAGCGTGAGAAGGACGGAAGACTTATCGAATATGAAGATGGTGAAGAAGATGCTTATTTTTGGAATTATTCGTGGAGTATAACGCTGGGTACCCCGTTGAAAGATGCAGCCAACCGTCTGCCATTCATGATGTATCCCCCTCGTACCAATGCCTATTTTGCAGCGATGAGCTTGCTAGCGATGACAGCGAATAAAGACGAAATGGAGAATTATGGATTGAGTGATGACCCTTTAAGCATTTACTGAGGAAATAGTCAAGCAAAATAACGGTTGGTAACAAATAATTACCTACCTTTGTAGTGTTAAACTTAAAATAACAGATTATGGTACTAAATGAACAATTGAGCAACATGTATCAACCATACTTTAATGAGTTGATTGCACATTTGAAGAGTGACGGACTTGTAGACAAGGTGCAGCCTCCATTCCTATTAGGACTTAATCGAGAAAAAGAAGGTAAAGTATCAATAGGAGATGAAACATGGTACACACAAGCTGATCTAAAAGTTATGATTTTCGGAAAGGAAGTACACGAATGGGGATGGCCAAAACTTGAAAACGGAACACAACTCGGTTCGGATGATTTGGTAGAAGCTTACGAGGTGTTCTATTCTGAAAACTATCGTGATACATTTTTCCTAACTGATGGTAATAGCAAACTATCGAAAAGTCCATTCTTCCGCACAGGATTCAATGGTTTGATGGATGGGATAAATGAACGTTTAAAGAAAGTATATCCAGGAAAGAGAGCCGCTTTCCTGTGGAATGAAATATCAAAACTGTCAACAATGGATGGAAGAAGCCGTAAGGTGGATGATCCGATGATTCATCAATGCGAGTTAGACTATTTCCATGTCATTCCACAGGAGATAGAATTGCTCAAGCCTGATGTTGTTATTTTCCTTACAGGGTTTGGCGAGCCGTATGATAGGTATATCAACGAGAACTTTCATATCCAATCCACTTCATCTGTGGGTAATATCTCAATGGATGACGTGGTTAAACTGGAATTAGAAGAAGTTCCATTAGCATATAAGACCCACCACCCCGGCACAACCACCGTTGCGGGGCATGGTCTTAATGATGCGGAAAGATGGAATCATTACAATGCCATTCTTGACGATATTGATGCAAACTTCGATAAGATACAAGGACTACAATAATTTTTTTTCATGGCAGCAAATCTGATAGCAAGATACATCTGGGAAGTCAATGCTCTCGCAAAGGCGAGGCATGGACTTTCTTTGGAAGAACTCAATGAGCAATGGCGTGACTGTTATCTATATGATGACAAAGACATTGTCCGCAAGACATGGTGGGAACACCGAAACCAAATAGGCGTGCAGTTTGGCATTGATATAGAGTTTGACAAGCAGAACAAACGATATTTCATTAAGTCGCGAAATGAAATAAACCGCCCTGCAATACAGGAGTGGCTGCTCGATAGTTTTGCTGTTGGTAATATGCTCTTGCAAGGCAAGGACCTGCGCGGTCGTATTCTCTGTGAGCATATTCCCTCTGGATATGAATATCTGACGGAGATTGTCCAAGCCATGCGCGAAGGAAAATGCCTCACCATTACCTATCAGGGCTTTTGGAAAGAGGAAGCGCAGGTTATTAGCCTTGAACCTTATTTCATTAAAGTATTCAAGCAACGCTGGTATCTTACAGCCCGATCGTCTGCCCATGAGGAACTACGAACATATGCTCTCGACCGCATACAGGATTTACATATTTCTAACCAAAAGTTCAAAATGCCCAAGGACTTTGATGCCGAGGAAATGTATGAGGACGCATATGGTATTGTGATAGGAAAAGAGGAAAAGGTAGAACGCATAGAAATCAATGTCTACAACAATCAGGCAAAATATTTCCGTTCGCTTCCTTTGCATTCTTCACAAAGAGAGATTGAGACTTCAGACTGTTGCTCTGTTTTTGAGTATTATCTTAAACCAACTTACGACTTTATTCAGGAGCTGTTGTCGCATGGACCCGATGTAGAAGTTATCCACCCCAATAGCCTCCGCCAACTTATGAAGCAACGCATAGAAGAAATGACTGAACTTTACAAATAAAAATATGGAAAAATTACACTATCCACTTGGCTTTGAACCCATAGAGAGTTTCTTTGCCTATCATTGTTTTGGTGACAAGGCCACCGAAATTTTAAGTAGCATTGACCAGCCTTATAAAGACATAACCCATTGGAGCATGGATGACCTGCGCTTTATGCGCTCTATGCGCTCTGAACATTGCACTGCAATTTTCGTCTTTACCGATGATGCGGAAGTATATGCCTCTGAGATTGATGCCTTTATCGAGCAATATGAAGATGTGGTTACAAACTTCTTTATTCTTGACTTGCATGCCAGCAGTCAGTATAAGATTTTTAAAGAAAAATGGGAGTTTTATAATATTCTTGCCACACGTTATTGTACCTTACAAGATAACATATTGCATTTTCTGCTGTTCTTCAAGCATTTCATAGAGACAATGGGTCGCATCAGCATGGACTACCCCCACGATTTTAGAAGCTTCATGCGTACTGCAACATTTATTGCAGCCGGAAAAGCGGGGGCGATGAAGAAAGCTGTTGATGCCATACCTCATAAGAATATACGTGCCTTGATGCTTGGTCTGGAGTTTCAGGACTACGAACTGGACAATGCAAATGTAAAAGAAGATATAGACGCATTAGCTTCCTTCTTTGACCAACTTCCAGACTCTGTATTAGTTTATTGGCAGATAAGCTATAACATCGTTAATCCTCATGTGGAGTATATTGCGGGTTTCGATACTGAGCCTGTATGTGGTGCCACTCATTCTTAAGACCATAGAAATGACAATCCTCCAAATCTCTGATACCCACAATCGACATCAGTTGCTGACAGATTTGCCCGCAGCTGATGTCTTAGTGCATTGCGGAGACTTGACAGATATGGGTACGGAGCAGGAAGTGCTGGCTTTCTTAAACTGGTTTATCGAATCTCCTTATCCCTATAAACTTTTTGTCACAGGCAACCACGACCTTTGCTTATGGGATGCCGAAGATATCGAAGATTTGCCCCAAAACATTTATTTTCTGCAAGACAGAGGTTGTGAGATTGGCAATGTAAAATTCTTCGGCTTAGGTTATAACCATCAAGAAAGTCTTATCCCCACAGATGTAGATATACTTATTACGCATGAACCTCCCATGATGATATTGGATAAATCGAGTGGCAGGCACTGGGGTAACTTACCTTTGCGAAACCGAGTGATGGAGATAAGGCCACAATACCATCTCTTCGGACATGCCCATGAGTCGTATGGCATAGTACAATCGGGAACGACCATTTTTTCTAATGGCTCTGTTATGGATAATCTGTATCAGCTATGCCATGCGCCACGACTGATTGAGTTATAATCTGCTGTGCAAATGGCAAAGTTTATCCCAATGTGATTTCTGTTTGCGATTCAAAATCACGACAATAGATAAAATCGGTCAGTGCAAAGTTGGTATATTCAAACAAATGGTTAAACTGAAGTATGAGATGCAGGTCTTTTGTCAGTTCTTGGTCAAGTCCTTCATTCCAGTTGGGTGGCGGGCAATCCATGCCAATGTAAGCATCGAAAGTTTCGACTTCCATCCCCTCTGCCAATCTTAAAGGCATAAACGATACTCCATCTTCATAGAATTTATTCCACTCTGCATCTTGCAGCGCATCATAAAGTGCCTCACTGTTTTTCCTATGAACAGGGTGTAGGGCTGGATATCGACTCGGAAGAAAGCAACGCGCAATAAGTTCCTTGCTATTTCCAAATAAACTATCGCCTTTCATCTTGTCCCACACCTGATGTGCGTGGTCATACATTTTTTGCAGAGCCAACCTCAGGGCTTCGTTGAAAGCAATAATATCCGCAAGGAGAACATCTTGATGCTCCAGCACAATACCGTCGATAAAATTCTTTCTCGCCTTGAGCAAGAAAGAATACCTATCATAATGATCTGCATCTTCATAATATTGCAGTATCCGTTGTTCCAACTTCACAAGATGTTTCTTGTCGTGGTAGGAGAAAAACTCCAGTAAGTTTTTTCTGTTCTCTTCCATGTAAATACCTTTTCTATATCCAAAGATGATTAAAATAGTCAATAAAAAGTTGCATGCCTTTTCTGACACGCTGGCGGACTTCTATCACATGAGCATCCGTGGTGTCAGCATCTCTATCCATTTCTCTGGAGGAAAAATGATCAAAAGCGAATATCATATCGCGAATAATCTGTAACCAGCGTTTATAGGCTTCATCCGAGTCACCATTGTTCAAAACGGCTGGACATCCCCCATGTGGTCCCTTTGTTGCTTTGAGAAAAGCATGGAGATGACGGGCGATGATACTTGTCAAGCGGTCATTGAGGTTCCAAACATCTTCATAAGTAACACCTGCATACCCCTCATTCCACTTGGCAGGCTTTTCAGCCTGCTTACGCCATTTTGCTTGCTGGTTCATCATCATTCGGGCGGTGGATTTCTTTATTTTCATTGTATTTTTTTTCTATTAAACATTAGTAGCGTAACCTCGGTTTCATGCACATCGCCTTCAGCCTGTCCATAGATAACACGACATAACAACAATTCTTCTACATGCTTTATGAAGTTATCTATTTCCAAGGAGCTTACAACTTGTCCTTTCTTATAAACAACAAAGGCAATGGCTTCCTTGAATTTGCCCACAGGTGGCAATACGCAATAATCAGCCATAGAGGTATAGATATAATCCAAAGCATGCTCTATAATAGGTGAACGAAACCTAATCATTTCTCCATTTTCGACATGAAGCAGGTAATCGCAACTTCCTTTTGTGAATGAGCTGCCCGCCATAGTGAATTTATCGATGAAAGCTTGCCGATTTCCCATCTTTTTAAGAAACTCCTTACGCTTTGCTTGCCTAAATTTCCGTTTCCGCTTGCTACGGTTCATCTTGTCACTATGTCGCTTGTTAAATTGCTTACTATAGGGAATCCCACACAGAACAGCTACACAACGTCTTGCTCTGCTTTCCTTGGATTTTGGAAGATATGCTGCTGGTGTTTGCCGCTTATAAATACTGTTTTTAAGACGTTCCAAAGTCATTTCGTATTGGTTGGAGGGTTTGCGTGGATTTAAGGCACGATAGATACTACTGTCTTCATTATATCCAGACCATTTATCATACGTTAATTGCCAAAGACATAAGGCGGCAAGAGCAGCAAGCGAAATAGTCTTATCTTTTGGCAAGACGAGTTCTAAGGATAAATTATATTCCCAACTACCCTCCAAATCGAAGGAAAGATTGATGTTTCCCTTGTCTGAATCATCATAGCAAATAACCTCCACTTCCTTGTGTACCGCAACTCCTTTTTGCTGCATCTTGTAAATGTAGCTGTCTAATTGTCCACTTGGTTTTAGAAGTCTCAATCTGTCGTATGCTTCCCTGAACAAGTATAGATGCTCGACAAGGTCTTTGCCAAAGGCATAGTAAGTTTTCACATAAGACTTTAATTGTGGATAAAGTTCCTCAAATGAAACCTGCTTGAATAATTCTTTTATTGTCATTTTTTTATTTTTCAGCAAAGTTAGTCTTCGATTGGGCGAGAAAACGTTACGCTAACATATAAATTACAAATTTTATTGCATTTGTATATCTTACCATTATAAAAAATAGGCCTCTATTTAACTCAAGTTTCGGATTTAGACTTCAAGCCGTTTGAGCATACTCTCTAAGTGCAGCCAATCTCTTGTCATTCTCAATAATTTGGATGGTTAGTTCATCGGAGTCAGCACCAATGAGTTCAGAAACGACGGCTACCACCTCTATTATGATTGCCCATATCTTTTCAACCACCGTCAGTTCGTGTACTCCGAGATACATGTCACCGAACAGTCCTCCTATGGTGTCATAGTCGAGTGTTCTTTTTATTGAGGCGAGTATGTTGTAACGTATCATGACCAATGAAACATGTGCAATATGGGCAGAAAAGTCGCGGGATGAACAATCAGCAAGTCCAAGCAGACGCTTGCTGTCCGAGAAGAACACTTCTATGCTCCAACGCATGGAGTATATCTCGTAGGCACGCATAAAACGGAGGTTCAGATCTGTTGTAAGAAGAACTTTCCACGCTTCCTTTTTGCCTCTCTTGCAAAAGAATAATTTTACGGAACGTTTTCCAAGCACAACTTCAATTTCGGAATAATGGCAATGGTAGCGCCTGCTGTATTTCACTTCCTTCTTAGCCTTAAGTTTGGTGATTATGGCCTTGGCAGACAATTCTCCCCAATTAGTAGTCATATACTTGGTGTTGCCCATCTTTGCCATGCCGAGAAGATGGAATTTCTTGTGGCGGCGATAAACGAAATCAACCAGTTCGGTACATGTGAACCAGCTGTCAACCAGCAAGTAATCGAAAGGTATCTTGTTGCGTATCGCATTCTTTACCATATCCAACAGCTTGACACCCTTGCTCATGAAATACTCTTCCTTGCGTTTGGCAATATGACACTTCTCATCACGTTTGCGCTCATAACGCCCATTCCTCTGTTCAGAGGTAAGCCCTTGCTCCTTACCATCAACCTTGCCCTTCTCGCCATGAAGCGAGAAATCGAGCATGAACTGCGTGCGGCCATCACTCCAGCACAACATTAGAGCCTTGTAGCCGAGGATGCATTTCTGGTGTACATGCGAGAATATCTTGCCTATGGATTCCATATGCATGCCCGTCTTTGGAAGATCCGTGTCATCGGCTATCAGTACGGTTGGAAGCAGACTCTTCTTATGGTCCTGGCGCACGGTCACTTTCGTCAGCAGCCAATTGGTTATGCGGTACACGACATTCCGCCAGTTGACATTGTCTTGTGACAGATATGAATAGAGAACATCCTTCTTACCGCCAAACATACGACACAGCGCCGAACCATCATAATGGGAGAATCCTTTGATTGCAAAAAATGGAAGCAGTAACAATATTTGGAACACTTGAAGGTTCGTCAACTGGCAGTTCTCACGTTTCAAGCCACCAAGGCTGCGGGTGTCCAAATTTAAGCCTTCAAGCAGGCGCGTAAATGTATCCATAACTATACTGCGACGTTTTTCTGAGAAAAAGTTGCGGATTTCTGAGGGAATATTTGTAATTTTGCTCATGGCTTTGAGTTTTGAGTAATGTTTTTTTTGTCACATCTAATTTACTCATTTTCCGTGATATACGGAAATACTCAAAGCCTTTTTTATGAACTTTTTTATGAACTCATTCTAAATCCGAAACTTGAGTATTTAATTTTATCTATGTAGTATGTAGACACTTGGTAGTAATAGTTATTCTATCTTCCAACTATGGTATAAATCTTTCTCTTTCACCGTAATCAGAGCGTTGCAAATATAAAGCATTGGCAATCAGGCACAAAAAAAGGGAATCTTGCGATTCCCTTTTCGTTTTAAAAGCGGAGAGAGAGGGATTCGAACCCCCGGTACCTCTCAGTACGCCGGTTTTCAAGACCGGTGCATTCGACCACTCTGCCATCTCTCCTTGGTCGAAAAGCGAGTGCAAAGGTACGGGTAATTTTTGAATTATGCAAATTTTTCAAGAACTTTTTTGCAAAATAGGGCAAAAATGAGTAATTTTGTGGCATGATTTACCCGAAGAACTTTGAAACCAAGATAGGTTTCGACGAAATACGCACACTGTTGAAAGGCCATTGTCTGAGTACTCTGGGCAAGGAGAAAGCCGATGAAATCGACTTCACTGATGATGCTGACACCATTAATGAATGGATGGAACAGGTGAGAGAATTCCGCCGATTGCAGCAGGAAACGGATTCGTTTCCCCTGAACTATTTCTTTGATGTCAGACAGTCGATAACCCGCATCCGATTGGAAAATACCCATCTGGAGGAGAACGAACTGTTTGATCTGCGCCGGTCATTGGAAACCATCTCGCTGATTGTGACATTCCTCAACAAGAATGAAGGAGATGAAGATAATCCGGAATATCCCTACCCTGCCCTTCATCGATTGGCAGAAGACGTACTGACTTTCCCCGCAATGATTCGTCGCATAGACTCTATCCTCGACAAATTCGGGAAAATCAAAGATTCTGCTTCCATGACATTGGCAGGAATACGCCATGAGTTGGCTCAGACCGAAGGTGGAATATCGCGTACCTTATATACTATATTACATGCAGCACAACGCGATGGCCTGGTAGATAAGGACGTGGCTCCTACCATGCGCGACGGACGATTGGTGATTCCCGTAGCACCAGGACTGAAGCGTCGCATCAAAGGCATCGTGCACGATGAGAGTGCTACTGGTAAGACGGTGTTTATAGAACCGACAGAGGTGGTGGAAGCCAATAACAAGGTGCGCGAACTGGAAGCAGCCGAACGACGTGAGATTATCCGCATCCTTACGGTATTTACTGCTGAGGTAAGACCTCACGTGCAGGAGATTCTCGACTCATACCAATTCCTGGCGCAGATAGACCTGATACGTGCGAAAGCCGAACTCGCCCAAGAGATGAATGCCTTTGAACCTCAGGTACAGTCGGAGCCTCATCTCGACTGGATCCGTGCCGTTCATCCGTTGTTACAACGCTCTTTAGCCCGACAAGACAAGAAGGTTGTTCCGCTCGACATCATTCTGACACGCGACAAGCGACTGTTGATCATCTCCGGTCCTAATGCCGGTGGTAAGTCTGTATGTCTGAAAACTGTAGGACTGTTGCAGTATATGCTGCAATGCGGTCTGTCAGTTCCGTTGAGTGAACGTTCCACGGTGGGTGTATTCCAAGACATCATGATTGATATTGGTGACGAACAAAGCATTGCCGACGACCTCTCAACCTACTCCAGCCATTTGCTCAATATGAAGAATATGATGCGTCAATCAAACGAACGCACCCTACTGCTCATTGACGAGTTTGGCGGTGGAACCGAACCAGCCATCGGTGGAGCCATTGCCGAAGCCGTACTGAAACAGTTCTGGAAGAAGCAGGCATTCGGTGTGATTACCACTCACTATCAGAACTTGAAGCATTTTGATGAAGACCATGAAGGAGTGATCAATGGCGCCATGCTCTACGATCGCCATCAGATGCAGGCGCTGTTTCAGTTGTCAATCGGTCAGCCCGGTTCTTCGTTTGCCATCGAGATTGCTCGCAAAACGGGTATTCCAGAAGAAGTTATCAGCGATGCCAGCGATATCGTTGGTTCGGAATACATCCAGAGCGATAAATACCTACAGGATATTGTGCGCGACAAACGCTATTGGGAGGGCAAGCGCCAGACCATCCACCAGCATGAGAAATCGTTGGAAGGTCGCATTGCCAAATACGAAAGCCACATTGAAGAGATTGAACAAGAGCGCAAAGCCATTCTGCGTCGCGCCAAGGAGCAAGCCGAAGAACTATTGCGCGAAAGCAATAAGAAGATAGAGAATGCTATCCGAGAAATCAAGGAGGCACAAGCTGAAAAGGAGCGCACCAGACTGGTTCGTGAGGAGTTGAACGACTTCAAGCAACAGGTATTGGAGATTGACACTCGCGAGAAGGATGAGTTGATAGAGCGCAAAATGCGACAGATTCTGGAACGTCGCGAACGCAAGGCTAAGCGCAAACAGGAAAAGAAAGAACAGGCCGCCAATCCCACAGCAACGCCATCGCCTGTATTTACATCAGCAGGAAAACCGAAACAGGAAGCTCCCATCACCGTGGGAAGCAATGTCCGCATCAAAGGACTGAATACGGTAGGTAAGGTGGAGAGCCTGTCAGGCAAGAATGCCGTTGTCATCTTTGGCGACATGAAGACCAAGATGAAGCTGGAACAATTGGAACTTACTGGCAAACTGAAAGAAGCGCCCAAGGCCGAAACTCCCCACGCTGCCTTAGTTGTGCAAACCTCGAAGATGACTCGTAGCACCATAGAAGACCGCAAACACAATTTTCATCAAGATATTGACGTAAGAGGTATGCGTGGTGACGAAGCCGTTGATGCCGTAATGCACTTCATCGACGATGCCATACTGGTGGGAATGTCGCGTGTGAGAATCCTACATGGTACAGGAACGGGAGTTCTTCGCCAACTGATTCGTCAGTATCTAAATACCGTGCCCAACGTGAAGAGTGCGAAAGACGAGCATGTGCAGTTTGGCGGTTCAGGCATTACTGTTGTGGATATAGATTAGACAAGCTATTTTTCCGCTTTTTCTCTTTAACGGTAATGACAATCGCGACAACTTAAACGGCAAAAATATAGATTTCAAAAAAAATCGACCACTCGACCACCACTATAGCATAATACACTATCATTCAATGTTTTAAGTGGTGGTCGATGATTATATGTTTACATATTTCGACCACACTTCGACCACCATCGACCACCAGAGAATATCTTGCCCATGTTTATCAGGACTATTGCCGATACCTGATAAAATTTTTATCCAACGTTTGATAAAGGTATTATCCAATGTTTGATAAAAGTATTATCCAACGTTTGATAAAGGTATTATCCAACGTTTGATAAAAGTATTATCCAACGTTGACAAGGGCGTTTTCAAACGTTTAGAAAGGATGTTTTCAAACGTTTAGAAAGGATGTTTTCAAACGTTTAGAAAGGATGTTTTCAAACGTTTGGCAATAAATCTTTGGAACATTGCAGAGAATTGCCGCAAAACGCCACGTACATTCTTAGCCAAATACACACGACAAAAGTCTCGTTGTTACTTGGATTTCCCACAGAGATTGCACCATGTGCAACGAGCATTTAACAGATGTTCGATGCACGTAAAGATATAGTCATCTAACACCACTTAAGTCCGTGATCGTATGTCAATTACGACATCATGGCGTTCGATGTTAGCATTTGCAGACTCTCGCGTGTGCGCGTAAAAAAATGGTAATCATAAAACGAGAACCCGTTGTGGCTCAATAGATTTTTCATAGGGGTAAATGAGTATGATTCATATGAAATGCTTACCTTTGCATCATGGAAGACAAAGGTTTGCTAATGTTGGCACGTATGGTGCTGCCCAAGGAAGTGCTTGACCACTT
>NZ_NPIZ01000044.1:0-1847 GCF_002251185.1 Prevotella sp. P5-126 | reverse complement strand
TGATTAATTAATATAAGGTGAACCTATTAATGAAAGAAGCGTGGAACCTGACACTTGCCTGTTCCACTTCTCGAGGTTCTGGTTTACCTGATTTCGAGAAGTCAGAAACAAAGCGCATGAAGACGCTCTCCCATAAATAGAGACAAATGCGGAGCCAAACTCTATTGGCTCAGAAGCCCAAGCGAAATCATCGGGGACAGGTTCATCGACCCTAAAGAGTGAACCAATGTACCTGTCCCCATGACCCTAATGACTCGGGGTTTAGGCGGCGGAGGGATATATAAATCCCATCGCCATGCGCTATTGCTGGGATTGTGATACCTCAACCAAGCGTACCGGGCGCACCGGAAAACCTTGGGTGCGACTGCCGCTGTCCTGCGCATTGAGATTAACATCACCGAAGTGCAGGTAATATGCGGTTCTGTTCCAGCTGGCTGTTGTGCCTGACCAGTAGCGGCCGCTAGAGCCGACATTTTCGAACGAAGTCTCCCAGACGTTGCCAGCTGCAGGCAAGAAGAGAGTTTGACTATTTTTTGTAAATTTATATCCTTTATTAGTACTATCCCAATCTTTTGTAGAATTATTCACTAAAGCCGCCCAAATCTCTGTAGTTGGTATCCGCCAGTCACCTTTAAGTATCTGACGAGCGGCATCGTCAGATGCTTCAAGGGCATCTCCTGGCGTGTATTTGGTATATGAATCTGTTGAACTATTGTAGAATGGTGCATTGGTACTTTTGTATCCACCCAATTTTTTCCATGTGGCTGTCCAAGGAGAGCTCGTTTTGTCTATTTCAGTATACCAAGGCTCCGTAGCTCCCCAAGCAAAGTAATCACCATAATCATATTCATTTGCGGCAAGACCTGTGGTTGTTAGGTTGGATTTGGCGAATATTACTTTGTAATTCTTTGTGCCAATAGTTATTGTCAATCCCAAATCTACCTCTTGGTCGGCTCTAACTGGATCATACCAATAATCCCCTGTGGTAGCAAACTCACCAAGGTCGGTCACCTTGTTGCGAGTGAAAGTGATGGGGTTTGTTCCCTTGCGAGAATATAATTTACCATTATCTTTAGCTGTGAATTCTATAGTCCAACCTGCCTTAAGTGTAACTGGGGGTACTGCAATATAGTAGTAATTGCCTGCCTTGATGTCTCCAGTCAGTGTGATGGCATCATTCTTTGTTTCCGCATTGGAAAGATCGAGTTTTGGTTCTCCGTTGTTATAAGAGACTGTGCCAGTTCCTGCCAATACCGCAGAGTTGTCAAAAGCCTTTAAATCTATTCTTGTGCAATCAAAATTAGGTTTCACCTTCACATAGCCTACGACATTCTTAAAATTCAACGTTTTTCCATCGCCGCCCTCTGCAATCATCAAGGCTGCTTCCTTGTCGAAACTGTTGGCGGTAGCGTTTTGAGTGGGTTTAAGGGTGATGCCTGTTACTTTGCCATTCGATGTGTCATAACTAGCCTCTGACTGGTAAGGATATACAGCAGTATATTTAGCTGCTGTTGCAGCGTTACCTTGGAAGGTCGCACTCTTTGTCCCTGCACCATTCTTCAAAGTAAACTGATTATTCGTTTTACCATCGAAGATGCTTATTTGGTCTCCTTCTTGCCAATTGATGACTTTACTTTCAGTGCTTGAAATAGCTGCCCTTGTTGATTGTTCGTCACCTTCTTGCGTTGCAGTAAAGGTCATTACCTTTGTCGCACTCTCGTTTTCAATTGTAGTGTTGTTGTCCTCCGACGAACATGACGCAAAGGACACGATGGCTGCAAAAGCCATCATAGATTGAATATATTTCTTCATTTTCATTCTTTTTACCATGTATAATTTTCTTCATC
>NZ_NPIZ01000043.1:0-39167 GCF_002251185.1 Prevotella sp. P5-126 | reverse complement strand
TAAATCAAACATAATTGCTCTTTAGGGCTTAATGACGGATTGGCTAGTATGCTCTCAATATCAATAATTGAATAGTCACCATTTTCTATATTTTGAATAGTATGACAAAACTCGTGTGAGGCACTTTGATTTAATAAAGAATTACGTTCATCAATTGTAAGTTCGTTAATATTCTGATATTGTTGTTCCTCTTCTAAATTATAGTTCAAAATATCTTGGTGTTCCTTACAAAATGCTATCAAATCAATTTTGATTTGCTGGAACAGTTCGTCATTTTCAAATTCGTCATAACCTATGACACTATTTAAGTCTCCTGTCCTAGTGAAGGATTTGGTGTTGAATTTGTTCCATAATGAACATTGTTTTTCATAAAATGACTTGAGCTCTTTTTGATATACCTTGTTTTGATCAAACTGTGAGCTGTTCTCTGCAAAAGGTTTGCACGCAAAAATGATACCTATCATTGTTGCTAACATAATTAAGCATGTTTTTTTCATTTTCTTTTTATTGTTTTAAGTTAATTATTATTGATGTGTACATCATTTATTTGTAAATAAGCGATAATAATGTTGTTGCTGTGGCAAAATTATAAGTGTTTTTTTTAGCGAAAAAGCATTTAACATATATTAATATATCAAATGTTGCATCTGTTATCTGTTTGTAAAAGTCAGAATATGAAGTGGTTGTAGCGAATAATAGAAAAGACTATATGCGAAAATTGCAACATGTAGAAGTAATATTCCCTTGTGATTTTAACGGAAAAAGCTTAACTTTGATGCCGAAATAACAATAGGCAAGCACAAATGAAATTGTTACTATGTATATTGACATTGCTTGGCACCCTTGTAGGCTGTCTGAGTAGTGAACATCGACAACTTGTGGCTGTCGATTGCCTATTGGATGAAGGTATGACAGACTCTGCCGTTGCTATGCTTTCTACGATGAAAATCGGTGATATACAACGTTGCCAAGACTCTGCATATTATGAACTGTTGACGGTGGCGGCTGCTGTCGAAACAGGACGAGGATGTGATGATAGACAACGGATGGACCGATTGACATTGTTGTTGTCCAACGAGCGTCTTATAGCTTACGCCTACCATTATGAGGCTTTGGTACAGTATAATAAAGGATATGTGTTTAATGCTATATGTGATGAAAGGATAGCAGAAGACTTTGCAAAACATACTGGTGACGGCAGATTGAAATATCGCATACTGACTGCATTAAGCCTTTTCCACTTTGAAAACGATAATAGTAAAACCTCGCTGATCTACGATTATGGCCGGCTTATGCTTGCTCAACAGGTGAACAATCCACAATGGGTGGCTCACACATTTACTCGTATGGCAGCCAATTATGCCGTGCTTCACAAGAACGATAGTGCTGCATACTATCAGAAACGAGCGCAAACAAAGCAGAAAATAATGGATGATGAGCATCGTGCCTTGCTATGGACCACGCAGGGAATGCTCACTGAAGGAAAGCCCGACCAGGCTTTGCGATGTTATCGGCGAGCTTTGCAAATCAAATCCAGTCCCCGTTGTCGTATTCTTCTGGCACAACTCTATGAGAGCCAAGGTTACACCGAACGGGCTGTGGCAGAATGGCATCAGGCACAGAACAATGCCACCCTGCAACAGCAAGTGACGATACAAAAAGCCTTGCGACAGTATGCACAGCAAGACAACAATATGGTATTGGCCGACCAATTGGCTTCTAAGATCATCACCTTGAATGATAGTTTGACTAAATTGTCGAGACATTCGCTTGCGGAAGCTGCCGAGTATAAGGCAGACAATGACCTCGCTCTGATGAATTCGGTAGATGAACAGATACGTTTGCTCTTTATCATTATTGCCGTAACAATGGGACTTATCTCCGTTGCGTTGCTCTCTTTTGTCATAGTCCGACGTAGCAAATGGCATATGAAAAAGATGCATGAGCGGGCGACGGTCATGGCAAAGAATGAAATCAAATCGAAGAAAGAAGTAAAGAGACTGACTCGAAATATTTTCGATCTCCATCATAAGCACAACCAGATAATGGTTGACGGACGCCGTTGTTACGAACATATCAAACGTGGCGATACCGTGGTGATGTGGGACAAGAAAGATTTCCAAAATTTTATGGAGTACTATCGTAGTCAGGATCCAGACTTTGTGTTGCATCTCGAAACTGATTATAACCGCCTCTCGGTAAAGCTCCAGTTCTTTGAAACCCTTTATCGTCTTGGCTATAATGATGAAAGTGTGGCAAAGACGATGGGCATTTCTTATAATACGGTACGTGCAAACAAAAGTCGGATACGCAGCAAACGCATTAATTGAAAATGATTTTGCAACACACGAAGATGCCTGAAGTCATTATATAACCAAATGAAATATCAGTTGGCTTTGGTGCATTCCTCTCACGCGCATGCGCACGCGATGTTGCAAAAAATCGACCACTCGACCACCGGTGTGGTATAAAATGTTGAGGCACAATGTTTTTAGGCGGGTGGTCGATGGTGTTGTATTGGCGATTTCGACCACCCATCGACCACCCATAATTATTTGTTGACAGCATTCTAAAACTACAAACCCGATAGAAACCGATGCATGAAATGAAGTTGTTGACGCTTGATAACACCCCTTCCCAATATCATAAAATACTTGCTCCCAATATTTGATAATACCCTTTTCCAATAGCTGACAACACTTGTTTCTAACGTTGAAAAGGCTCTTGTCTAACGTTTGACAACACTCTTATCAAACGTTGGATAATGCCTTTATCAAACGTTGGATAATACTTTTATCAAACGTTGGATAATGCCTTTGTCAAACGTTGGATAATACTTTTGTCAGCGGTTTGAAAAACCCTGAAAATAATATTCGTTTACAACGTGTGGACGTATACCTCACGATTGTTGGGTGTTTGACAGATGCTCGACAGGTGCTTTGTAAACCCGAATGTGAATCGTTGAATATGGCAATAACGCTTTGTAATACAGAGAATTGCCAAAATGTGATATTCGGAGCTATATGTCCTTATGGAAACAGAAATGATAGTGTGTCACCTTCGGCGTGTTGTACCGGAAATTTATTAGTTTTATTGTCAAATAGCAACAAGGCAAATCATGATTCGGAAGAAATAGGATACGTAGAAAGATAACAATGGAAAAAGAAGAACCGCTTGACTGGTCCTCAGCGGATGGGTCAAGCGGTTTTACCCTAAAAATAAACCTAAAATTCCAATACTAATGTTCTGTTTTTTGCCAAATGTGTTTCCTATTTAGCTTTTATTTTAAAGGTAAATTCACGGTCTGCATAGTGGAGACGATATTTCTCCATTGGTTTTGCTCCCCAACTGTTAATGCATCCCAAACCATATTGGCGTTGCTGGATGTGAAGCTGAACAAGTCCTTTTTCTACCAAGTCGCCACTATGTTGTCCCCAAGCATGCTCTCTCTTGATGCCAGAATCCAAATCTTCTACCAGGTATGGAATGGCGCTGCACTCCATGGGGGCGTTGCCTTCGAAGGTCAGTCCCTTGCCAGTAGCGGGATTGAAGATAGAGAAATAGCGGATGTCGGTATGGTTACCGCTCTCTTGTGGACGAACGTATGGATAATACTCATCCTTCACGTTAGCCTCATATTTACCGATAAAGGCTGAAGAGTGGCGGTCGATATAGTTTTCTTCGGGACCTCTTCCGTAGTATTCCAACTTAGAGAATGTTTCGGGCATCTGTAACTGCATACCATATCTGAACAGATCGGCTACCTTAGCCTCCTTGTCGGTGGTCATCTTCTCGGTGACAATCACCTCGCCGGCGGTATTGATGCGATAGGTAAGCATCAGCTGTGCCTTCACTTCAGGCATGTCAAACTGGGCGGTAAGCACCACGTTGTCGGTGCCGACAGACTTGTAGAATGAGGTCAACTTCATCTGTGGATTTCTCCAAACGCGCAACTCTTTCTGCAAAGATGCGCCAAAGTCGTTGTCGGTAGGTGCACGCCAGAACTCAGGCTTCATGCTTTCGCGGAACTTCAGCATGGGTTCGCCATCCACATCGAGATAGTCAATCATACCTGTAGCCTTGCCAACTGTGACAGTCATTCTGTTGGCAGTCACCTTCACATAGGCGTTGGTTTCTTCCACCTCAATGTTGCTTGCAGCTTGCATCTTGCCGTTTTTGGCAGGTGCTTCGGCCATTTCAGGAGCCTCCAGCTTGTCGAACTGATACTCGCTGACAATGAATTGCTGGCGTGAAGTCACTTGGCCTTTATCAACCAGAGCTTCTGTACCGTCGCTGGCAAATGCGAAGTTGACGGTGATTTCCTCTTTGGCATGTTTCGATTCAGCCTCACCAATAGCATATTTCAAAGCGTCGCTCTTGATCAATTTGGTGGTCTGAGGAGCGATACCCTTTGCCTCTGGAATCTCAACAACGGTGAGCTTCTGACCGTTGGCATAGACGGTGGCAGTCAGATTCTGGTTATCGATGGTCTTGAAGAAATTCTCATTATACACCTTGAATGCACCGTTTACAGCATCGAAATCGTTAATCCAGATGTTCTGATGATAATACTGAATCTCATAAGCGTGAGGATTCAAACGACGGTCGGGAGCAATGATGCCATTGCAGTTGAAGTTGTAGTCGCTGGCAGGATAGCGACCGTAGTCGCCACCATAGGTGAAGATTTCCTTACCGGTGATGGGGCTCTTGTCGCGCAGACCCTGATCTACAAAGTCCCAGATGTAACCACCTTGGTATTTTGGATACTTGCGGATGAGATCCCAATACTCCTTGAAACCTCCCTCTGAGTTACCCATGGCATGGGCATATTCACACTGGATGAAGGGCTTTGTGCCATCGCTTTGGCAATACTTCTCGCTTCCTTTATAGTCAACATACATAGAACAATGGATGTCAGTCTTGCTGTCGTATCCGCCACGATCATACTGTACGGGGCGTGTGGTATCTTGTGCCTTCACCCAATCATAGGTTTTTTCAAAGTTGATACCATAGCCACCCTCATTACCCAAGCTCCATACGATGATAGAAGGATGGTTGATGAAGCTTTTCACATTGCCTTCGTTGCGCTCAATGTGGGGCAGGAGGTATTCTGGGAATTTTGCAAGCGACTTCTCGCCGTAGCCCATACCGTGTGTTTCGAGATTTGCCTCGGCAGTGATATACAATCCGTATTCATCGCAAAGGTCGTACCAACGTGGGTCGTCTGGGTAGTGGCAGGTGCGAACAGCATTGATGTTCAGTCGCTTCATAATCTTGATGTCCTGAATCATGCGCTCTACGCTAACCAGATAACCACCGTCTGGATCTACTTCATGACGGTTGGCACCCTTGATGAGGATAGGCTGTCCGTTGATCAGCAATTGTGCATTCTTGATTTCCACGTTGCGGAAACCGATCTTCTGTGGAATCACTTCCAATATGCCCTGCTTGTTTTTCAGCGTAATAAATGCTTTGTAGAGGTTGGGAGTCTCGGCAGTCCATGCCTTTACGTTAGGCACTTTGATCGTACCCTGCGCTCCAGAGGCCTCGGCAATCTGTTTGCCATCCTTGTCAAACAAGGCAATCGCAACATCGGTCTTACCGCCCTTCAGCGAAACGTTATAGTTCAACACACCGTCGCGATAGTTGTTTTCCAGTCCAGCATCCAAGCGGATGTCGGCAGCATGCAGTTTGGGACGTGCATAGAGATAAACTTCGCGTGCGATACCTGTAAAGCGCCAGAAGTCTTGGTCCTCGAAATAGGAACCGTCACACCAGCGCATCACCTGCATGGCAATCAGGTTTTTGCCAGGTTTGAGATATTTGGAGATGTTGAATTCAGCAGCAACCTTGCTGTCTTCGCTATAGCCTACATACTTACCGTTGACCCAAAGAGTCAGGTTGCTTGTAGCAGAACCTACGTGGAAATATACGTCTTTGCCTTTCCAATCCGTGGGAAGGTCGAATGTGCGACGGTAAGAACCGGTATAGTTGTTGGTCTCGCTGATATAAGGTGGATTAGGGTCAAACTGAGTTGCCCACGCATAGCCCACGTTTTTATAGGTGGCATCACCGTAACCGTTCAGTTCGAAAAGTCCGGGAACGGGGAAGTCTTTCCACTTTGAATCGTCATAGTTGACTGCAAAGAATTTTGCGGGACGCTTGTTGTGGTCCTTTACAAAATTGAATTTCCACATGCCCTCCATCGAAAGATAGTTGGCAGACTCCTTTTTGTCAAAGCCTTGAGCCTTGTCCTGCGACTCGTATGCAAAGAAAGATGCACGACGCGGTTCGCGGTTTTGCTGATTGATGTCCACATTTTGCCAGCGTGACTCATTCTGAGCCCATAGGCCAGTACTTACAGAAAGCATGGCGAGGCAAATCGATACTTTTACAATTCTTCTGAAATTCATAGATCTATAATTATTGTTTTAAATTATCTGAATAGTTGAGAGCCACCAACAGCGGTAAACTCCTTTTCGTTGTCTTTACGCATTTCAATAGCGGTACTGCTCCACCATGAAGGCCATCCTCCAATGATATTTGCCAAGAAGACGACCTTGATGGGGTGTAACCCTTTGGCCAATGCCACAGAGCTGTCGTTCATCGTACTTGCCTTTACGTCGCCTTCGTTGTTGACGACGAGCTTGTTGTCAATCCATACTTGTTCCAGACGCGACGAGAGGTAATACACTCCGTCCTCAGGAATGTTGATGTAACCTTCGGCAATAGCAGCGTAATTGTTAGCTCCGCGCAGCGTAGCACCATCATCTTTACGCTGGATTTTAATCTGTTCCAGATTGCTGATGATGGATTTTTCCCATTCTGCATCAGTCCAGTTCAGGTCATCAACCTTTAGGAAATTACCCTTCACACGACTCATCTGCAATCCAGATTTTGCACCATCAATCTTAATGGCAGGTGCATAGGTCTGCTTTTCAATATTGACTGTTCTGATGCGGCTCATCTTGCCGGAAGGCAAAACCGTTGCAATCTTGATGATGGTATTGTCGCTTACCTTGATGGGCGAGGTGTAGATGGTTGACGATGGAGTAGGAGTGGTACCGTCAAGCGTATAGACCATCTTGATAGGACGTGAGGTGGTGAAGGTCACCGTAGTGTCTTTAGTGATGATGACCTTGTCGCAAGAACCCCATGGCTGTTCGGGCAATGGGATATGATAGCGCACGCGATGTTCGTCAAGACGTATGCTGTTGACATCGCCAGCGCATGCTGGAGTGGTGTTACCACCCAGCATTATAGCGCAAACTGCCAACGAACAAAATATCTGATGAATCTTTTTCATGTTCATGAATAGTATTGTTAGTTGTTTTATCTTATAGCGGTTTGTATTCTACGAAGGCTTCCATAGCCTCATAGCAAGCCAGTCCTAAATGGTCATAGAGCTTTGCGGTAGCGCGGTTGCGGTCTTCGGCTCTCTGCCAGAACAGACGTTCATCGTTGCCTAAGAATGGTGCACTCTCCATTTGGGATTGGTGCTTGAGAATAGAGTTGCGCTTTGCTCTCAATTCCTCTGGACTAAGTGGAACGCACATCTCGATATTCTCTATTTCCCATTCTGCCCATGCGCCACGGTACATCCAGATACGGCAGTCTTTCAACCACTCAGCACCTGCTTCCTTCTCAAGATCAATGGCTGCGAGTACCGCATCGGTACATTTCTTGTGTGTGCCATGAGGATCGGCAAGGTCGCCTGCTACATAAATCTGATGAGGCTTTACCTTCTGCAATAGTGCTCTTACGATTTCTACGTCCTTTTCGGTCATAGGCAACTTCTCTATCTTACCGCTTTCGTAGAAGGGCAAATCAAGGAAGTGTACGTGGTCGAGGGGTATTTGATTGTAGGTGCATGCGGTACGAGCTTCACCGCGACGTATCAATCCCTTGATGGTCAGCACGTCTTTAGTATCGAAGTCACTTTCTTTCTTGTTGGCAAAGAACGACTTGATTTCTTTGTATTTGGTAGAGATGACACTATCCTTAGAGTCGGTGAAGAGCTGGTTGAAGCCGTTGATGAAGTGCATGAATCGTGTAACTTCCTCGTCGCCAACAGCAATATTTCCCGAAGTTTCATAGGCCACGTGTACGTCGTGATTCTGTTGTACCAATCGACGAATGGTGCCGCCCATAGAAATCACGTCGTCATCGGGGTGTGGGGAGAATACGATGACGCGCTTGGGGTATGGGGTAGAGCGCTCTGGACGATAGGTGTCGTCGGCATTGGGCTTACCGCCGGGCCAGCCTGTGATAGTATGCTGCAGATCGTTGAAGATCTTGATATTGGCGTTATAGGCTGAACCGTATAGGGCCAAGAGCTCGCTCAATCCGTTCTCGTTATAGTCTTTATTGGTCAGTTTCAATATGGGTTTGCCGATTTTCTGGCAGAGCCAAACCAAGGCAGAACGGATCATCTTGTCTGTCCATTGGCAAGATGTGACCAGCCAGGGGTGTACGATGCGGGTAAGTTGGCATGCTGCGCCTAAGTCAAGAACAACATGAGCATCTGGGTGAGTCTGTAGAAATGACGCAGGAAGTGTGTCGGTGAAAGAGTTTTCCACTACTTTCTGCATGATCTCTGCCTTTTCCTCACCCCACGCGGTAAGATATACGGTCTTGGCAGAAAGCAGGGTGGCAATACCCATGGTGAGTGAGCAGGGAGGGATGGTCTCCTTGGTTTTCTCACTTGCTTCCATTTCCTTACGTGAGATGTTGCCTATCAGAATGATGCGGGTCATCGACTGGATGCTTGATCCTGGTTCGTTGGCTGCAATGTTTCCTGAACGGCCAATGCCGATAAGGGCAATGTCTAAACCACCGAACGACTTGATGCGCTGTTCGTAAAGGCGGCAGCAATCCTGTACGCTCTCTTGCGCTACAAAACCGTCGAGTGTGAAGATGTTTTGTTCTTCAATATCTATATGGTCGAGGAAATGCTCCTTCAACTGGTTGATGCAGCGGATAGAACTGTCCTTCTGGAGCGGATAGTATTCATAGGCGTTGAATACGACTACATTGCGGAAACTCAGTCTCTTTGTCTGATAACGGCGGATAAGTTCTTCATAGACTGCGCTGAGCGACGAACCTGTGCCCAATGCCATTACATAAAACTTTCCTTCATGTTGTGCTGCTTTGATGCCGGCTTCGATTCCGTCGGCAACATGACTGGCACCTTCTGCCATAGAGGCAAAGATGTCGGTATGAATCTTCTCCATTCTGGAGATTTCGGAGTATTCTACGGTAGTCTTTGGTTTGTAGAATTCAACTGGAACTTTGTTAAGTACGATCTGTGAACTAAGATTGAGTCTCATAGTCAATATCAATTTTAAATAGGATGTCTTTTTAGTCTTTATACTCTCGTCACAGTTTTGCTAAACATGTTTAGTTCAATTCATGGCTTGAGGATAACTTTCTGTTGTTGTTATATATCTGATGAGGTCTGTTAGTCGTTTATTTTAAGTCCCATGCTATGGCTGAGGCACCCAAAATGGCGGCTTTAGCACCATCAAGACCGCTCATCAAGAATCTGGCCTTACCTTTATATAATGAAAGGACATTTTCGTTATACGCTTCTTCTATCGGACGGAGCAACAGTTCGCCTGCCTGGGCAAGACCGCCGAAGAAGATGAATGCTTCGGGACTTAGGAATGTTGCGATATTGGCGCAAGCGATACCGATTCTTCTTCCTGTCTGTTTGAATACTTCTTGAGCCATGGTGTCTCCTGCCATTGCTGCTTTATATACTTCGTATGATGTGAGCTTGTCGGTGGCAATATCTCTCACAGAGGTGGCTTCTGGCGATTCTTCCAACATGGCTATTGCTGTGCGTACTACTCCCGTTGCAGAACAATAGGTTTCAAGGCAACCTTTTCTGCCGCAGCCGCAGGGTCTTCCGTCTGGCTCAACAATCATGTGGCCCAACTCTCCGGCAAATCCGTCGAATCCGTAGATGAGTTGACCGTTGGCCACAATTCCTGAACCTACGCCTGTGCCTAATGTCAGTTCTACAAAGTTGGTCATGCCAACGGCCACTCCATATTTCATCTCGCCCATGGCTGCTGCCTTGGCGTCGTTGGTCACTACAACGGGGATCCCTAATTCGTTGACAAACATATTGGCTAATGGCACAATACCTTTGGCCCAAACCAGATTTGCTGCGTGTTCTATAGTGCCTTTGTAATAGTTACCGCATGGAGCACCAATGCCCATGGCACGGATCTTTTCCATACCACCGACTTGTTCGGCTATCTGTTTGATAGCTTTTACAGATTCCATGATATACTGATCTACACTTGGGTAAGCTTGTGTCTTGATAGAAGTAGTGGCTATAATCTCGCCTTTGCTATCGACAACACCAAACACGGAATTGGTTCCTCCCAAATCCAAGCCTATCACTAAAGATTTTGCGCCGTATTCCATAATTCAATTGCCTTATTGTTTTTGCTTGAGTAATACCGTTGATGGGTGCTAAATACTCGTTTATAAACTAATTTATTAACAGTTATAAAACAACTAAAATATTTTATTTTACAAAGTTACAAGTTTTATCATATAATGCAAGCGTTTTATGGTTAATATTTCTAAAACGTATCATTTTTTTTCTGAGATGAGGTCTTAATGGCTTGAAATCGTTGCGTTTTTGCTTGTGCTGGGCCTGTTTGTAGTGGCTTGTGGATGGTGGATGTTAGATTGGGCGTTTGTGGTTTTAGTCATTTGCATGTGAAAATTTGGTTTGTTTTTCACAAGTGTATTGATTTTCTTTATCTTCGGGATGGTTTCGGGATGTCTTCGGGTTGTGGTTGGTAGTGTGTGAGAGGTGTTTTTGTGCAAATCCAAAGTAAGTCCCAACTGCCTCCCAAGTAAGTCTCATTTATTAGCAGAAGGTCATGGGAGTATGCTGGGAGAAATTGCTGGTGTGTAACGTATGATGCGTTTGCTGGTGTAAAAACAAGGCTGTGCTTCTTTGCTTGTATTCTATATATAATAAGGTGTGGGGTGAATTGTTGCTGAAAAGTTTAGATGGAAACAGATAATTTTTATCGGTTTATGATTTATTAACTATAAAATGGTAGTTATGAATATTAAAAAAAGAATATCTTTGTAAATAAAAAATATTATTTATATTTTGTGATATAATTAAAAATATTAAAAATATAAATAAGAAATCCTCAGTTCAAGGGCGTATATTGGAGAAATTTGTCTCGCAAGGTGCCTTTACAATACCTGAGATGTCGAAGGCGGTCGGAGTAAGTCTTCCTACTACTACATGCGCCATCAACGAACTCAATGAAGGCAGGACTTGTAAGAGAGGCAGGGAAGAAAGATAACTCTGCCGGACGCATACCAATGGTCTATGACCTCATGCCGGCAGCTGGCTATTTCGTGGGTGTGAATCCAGAAATGGACTGTTTGGCTCTTGCTGCAAGCGATTTCTGCGGCAATCTGATAACAGAAAAGATAAGAGTTCCTTATACATACGAAAATACTCCAGAGAATCTGGAGCAAATGGCTAAGATTATCAACGATTTCATTGCTACACTTCCTTACGCTAAAGAAGAAATCCTCCAAATTTGCGTGAATGTGGCAGAGCGTGTGTATCCTTTTGAAGGAAATGCCTACAACATGTTTACCTTCCTTGAAGATTCGCTGGCAAGCAGACTGACAAAGCTCGTAAAGATTCCTGTCTGCATCGAAAACGACACAAGAAGCATGACATTTGCTGAGTTTATCAAGGGACGAAGCAAAGGACTGAAGAATGTCATCTTTGCCAATGTATGTTGGGGATTGGCTATCGGAATCATCGTTGATGGTAAACCCTACTACGGAAAGTCGGGATATTCTGGAGAATTTGGACACATGACAGCCTATAATAATAACATCATCTGCCATTGCGGAAAGATCGGTTGCATAGAAACAGAAGTTTCAGGAAGGGCACTTAAGAGAAAACTGACAGAGAAAATCTTGAATGGCAAGACCTCTATCCTCTCGGATAAAGTGCTCAACCAAAAAGAGGAACTCACACTAAAGGACCTACTGGAAGCCATCGACAAAGAAGATGTGCTCAGTCTTGCTACATTGCAGACAATTGCTGACGAACTCGGCAAACAGTTGGCTGGCGTCATCAACATCTTCAATCCAGAGATGTTGGTCATCGGTGGAGAAATGTCAGTAACAGGCGATTACCTCACACTTCCGGTAAGGATGGGCATTAAGAAATTCTCACTTAACATCATGAACGAGGATTCGCAGATAGTGACCTCAAGCTTTATCAGTGATAGCTGACGTTTTGGGGCAGTCCATGTGCGGTCGATGACCAAGGCAGATGGCATTTATCAGTAGCGAAAGCAGGTTATTTCAGAAAAAAACACTAATTTTGCACACATATTGATAATAAGCAATGACCAACGGACGAATACTTTGGGCTGACGATGAGATGGAACTGCTCCGTCCTCATCTGCTCTTTCTGGAAAGAAAGGGCTACGATGTCGTGACCGCTACCAACGGTACCGACGCCGTAGAACTCTGTAAGCAACAGCAGTTCGATGTGATTCTGCTCGATGAAATGATGCCCGGTATTACCGGACTGCAAGCGCTCGAACGCATCAAACTGATACAACCCACGGTACCCGTAGTCATGGTGACGAAGAGCGAAGAAGAGGATATCATGAACGAAGCGGTGGGCCGCAATATTGCCGACTACCTCATCAAACCCGTCAACCCCAATCAGATTCTGCTCTCGCTCAAAAAACTTATCCATCGTAAAGAACTGGTGGCAGAAACCACGCAAACTGCCTATCAGCAGCATTTTCAGCAAATATCCATGCAAATGATGGATTGTTGCTGTTGGAACGATTGGGCTGCGCTCTACCGACAACTCGTAGATTGGGAACTCAAGCTCGTTTCGGCTGATCCTGCACTGGCAGACATGCTTCGCATGCAGAAGGCAGAAGCCAATCTCGGATTTGCCAAATTCGTGAAGCGCAACTATGTCGATTGGATGCAACACCACGATTTCACGATGAACCACGACGTCATGCAACACCACATATTGCCTATGCTCAAACAGGGTGAGAGAGTTTTTCTCGTGGTGTTCGACAATTTCCGCTACGACCAGTGGAAGGCTATCGAAACCGAACTGACCGATTACGACATCACCGAACAACTGTGTTGCAGCATTCTGCCCACTGCCACGCAATATGCTCGCAATGCCCTCTTTGCAGGAATGATGCCCAGCGAAATCAAGCAACGCTATCCAGATTGGTGGACTGAAGAAGATGCCGAAGAGAGCAAAAACCTCAATGAGCCTCACCTCATACAAGCTTTCCTCGACCGCGTGCGTCGTCGCGATACCTTCTCCTATCATAAGATCAACACCACCGATGAAGCCGAACAACTCTTGGCAGAAGCCGACGAACTCTTGCAACGCAACAGCCTCAATGTTGTGGTGGTCAATTTCATCGATATGTTGTCGCATGCCCGAACCGAATCAAAGATGGTGCGCGAACTCGCTCACGATGAGGCTGCCTACCGTTCGCTGACGCTCTCTTGGTTTCGCCACTCCGCCATCAGCCAGTTGCTCCATCGGTTGTCACAGACAGACTGTCGCGTTGTGCTGACCACCGACCACGGCAGCATTCGCACCGATACACCGGTGAAAATCATTGGCGATCGCAATACCAACACCAATCTGCGCTATAAGTTGGGACGCAACCTCGCTTGTGAAAGTCGCGATGTGTTTACCGTCAAAGACCCTAAGAGTGTCTTTCTGCCCTCGCCAAATATAAGCACCAGTTATGTGTTTGCCACGGGCAACACCTTCCTGGCCTATCCCAACAACTACAACTACTATGTTGCCTACTATCGCAACACGTTCCAGCACGGCGGCATCTCTATGGAAGAGATGATCATCCCACTGGTCACACTGAAAGGAAAAAACAGATAACAGATAAAACAATAAAGATATGGAAATCACTATCAACGGTCTCGACACCATACGCAGCGCCGCACGACAGTTTATCGAGAATATCGGTAGCTCGCGTGTCTTTGCCTTCTATGGCAAGATGGGTGCAGGAAAAACCACATTTGTCAAAGCACTTTGTGAAGAACTGGGGTGTGACGATGTCATCACTTCGCCCACCTTTGCCATCGTCAACGAATATACTGACGGCGAACAACAACCTGTATATCACTTCGATTTCTATCGCATTAAGAAACTCGAAGAGGTCTATGACATGGGATACGAAGAGTATTTCTACTCAGGGGCACTTTGTCTGATAGAGTGGCCCGAACTCATTGAAGACGTATTGCCCGATGATACCGTCCGCGTCACCATCGAAGAACAAGCCGACGGTAGTCGTCTGCTGACGTTCTGATCCGTCTCAACCATATCATAACAGGAGGCAATCACCGACTTCAGGTCGTGATTGCCTCCTGTTCTTGGTATGGCGGTAGCAGAACCGAGAGTGGCTCCTACAGGTTTTGTTCCTGCCAGTCAAAATCGGCTTGCACCACAAAGAACACGTCTTCTACCGGATAATCCTTCTCGTGGTACTCCTTGGCATGCTTGGCCACATAGTCTGCCACATCCTGAAGGTCTATCTCTACTTCCGCATCGGTACACTCCAGCATACCGCTGTCGTAGTAATACTCCACGATGAGATCCATCATAGTACGGATATCATCGGTGGTGTATCGGTCTTGAAGCTCGCTGGACAAGGTGTGGAGAATATATTCCGCCTCACGGGCATCGTTCTCTTCGTCCATGAGAAGTTCTTCTTCAATGCTTGTCATTGTTGTCAGGGTATTGGTACTACAGCAGATTTTCAATCTTCTCCTGCAACTTAGTCTTGGATTGGGCGCCTACCAACTTGTCAACAACCTGTCCGCCTTTGATGAACAGCAGGGTGGGGATGTTGCGAATGCCCAGTTCGGCGGCAATATCTTCACACTCCTCAATATCACACTTAGCCACATTGACGCGGCCTTCATATTCTTTTGCCAACTCTTCTACTATAGGAGCTATCATGCGGCAGGGGCCACACCATGTGGCCCAGAAATCTACTACAAGGGGCAGATCGCTGTTTTTCAGCTCTGCAAAGTTTTCGTTTGTGACATTCAATTCCATAATTGTAAGTTTGTTAATTAATACTATAGGTATTTATACACTCATGGGTTAAAAGGCAAACATCGTGCCATTTTCCCCGTTTAGTTAATCTTATACGACAGGGCAGACGATTGCTCTATATAGTTGAGCAATGCGGGTTTCACATCAATAGCGGTCGATTGGCTGCGCAACAGTATGCGGCGGCGCTTGCTCTGATCCACAAATTGGAAGAACAGCTGGGTCTTGCCAGGACTCTCGTGAGCCAGTTCGCCTAGTTCGGTCACTATCTGTGAGTCGAGTTGCGATACGTCGATAGAGATGGTGATGCGCTCAATGGCTTTGTCCTTGACACTCTGCATGTATTCTACCGAGGAGACGCGCAGGTCTTTAGGGCTGTTGTCATCTTTATTTCCATACTGAGAGTAGCGCGAAACCACCTTGCCGGTCACATAGACCGTGGCTCCCACTTCAAACATGCCGCGCATCTGTCCCCAGCTTTCGCCGAATAGTGCAAGACGCCCTGAACCTTCAAAATCCTCGATGGTGACAAAGCCGCAGGGGTCGCCGCGCTTGGTAAACTTCTGTTCCACATTGGTGACAATACCGCCCAGCACCACTGTTTCGCGGTCTGCCAATGCATTGATGTCTGCCAGTTCGGCACATTTGGTGTTGCAAAGTGCGTCAATTACCACTTTATATTCATCGAGCGGATGGGCAGAAAGATAGATGCCCACCAGATCGCGCTCCTTGTTTAGTCGCATAATGTTGCTCCACTGTTCGCCTTTGGGAATGGGCGGTGTGGCTATCTCCACAGCATTTTCACCACCAAAGAGTGAGTTGCGCGCCTCTTGCTGCTCGGCCTGATACATCTGTCCGTAGCGCACAAGGGTGTCGAGAAACGATTCGCCCTTGTTGTTCTTTGCGAAGAAATTTTCGCGCGGAATACGGAAACCGTCGAAGCCACCGCTCAGCGCAAGACTTTCTATCGTCTTGCGGTTGACAGCGCTGAGGCTTACACGCTGCACAAAGTCGAAGATGTCCTTGTAAAGACCGTTTTTCTCGCGCTCGGTAATGATGGCTATGGCGGCAGGGTCGCCCACGCCTTTAATGGCTGCGAGACCGAAACGTATCTCTCCTTTCTTGTTCACACCAAACTTCTGATAGCTCTCGTTCACATCGGGACCCAGTGTTGCAATGCCCATGGCCTTACATTCATCCATCAGTTTGGTGATTTCTGTAATCTGATCGCGACGTCGGCTCATGATGGCTGCCATAAACTCGGCAGGGTAGTTGGCTTTCATATAGGCTGTCTGGAATGCCACCCATGAGTAACATGCCGCATGTGACTTGTTGAACGCATAGGATGCAAACTTCTCCCAGTCTGCCCATATCTTCTCCAATACCTTAGGATCGTGCCCGTTTTTCTTGCCGCCTTCGATGAATTTAGGCTTCATCGCATCAACGATGTCCTTTTTCTTCTTACCCATCGCCTTACGCAGCGCATCACTCTCACCACGGGTGAAGTCTGCCAACTGACGTGACAACAACATCACCTGCTCTTGATAAACGGTGATGCCGTAGGTGTCTTTAAGATATTTCTCCATGCAGGGAATATCGTAGGAGATTTCCTCTTTGCCGTTTTTACGCGCGATAAACGATGGGATATAGTCCATTGGACCCGGTCGGTAGAGGGCGTTCATGGCGATAAGGTCTTCGAAAACGGTAGGGTGGAGCTCGCGAAGATACTTCTGCATACCTGCCGATTCAAACTGGAAGGTACCGATGGTGCGTCCTTGCTGATAGAGTTCGTAGGTCTTGGCATCGTCTATCGGGATGGTATCGAGATCCACTTCTATGCCACGGGTCTGCTTGATAATGGCACAGGCCTCCTTCAACTCCGACAGTGTCTTCAGTCCAAGGAAGTCCATCTTGATCAGTCCGGTCGATTCAATGACGTGACCATCGTATTGGGTGCAGTTGGTTTTCTCACCCTTGAAATCGGGGTCGTCGGCAGTAGATACCGGCACCCAGTCGCTGATGGGGTCTCGACAGATGATGAATCCGCAGGCATGGATGCCCGTACCGCGCACCGTTCCCTCCAACATCTTCGCATATTTGATAGTGTTTGCCATCTTCGCATCGGTCGATACCTCGGCATCGCGCAGCTCCGGCACGCAGGCTATGGCATTGGTGAGGTTCATCTTTTTGCCATCGGGCAACTTGTCGGGAATGGCTTTACAGAGGGCATTGGCTTCGGCAAGGGGCAGCTTTTCCACGCGAGCCACGTCCTTCAGCGAGTTTTTGGTTGCCATCGACGCATAGGTAATAATATGCGCACAGTTCTCATGACCGTATTTATCTTCCACCCATTTCAGCACTTTACCACGTCCGTCATCGTCGAAGTCGGTATCGATATCAGGGAGTGAGATACGGTCGGGATTGAGGAAACGCTCAAACAGCAGGTCGTATTTCAACGGGTCAATCTTTGTAATTCCCAGACAGTAGGCTACCACAGAACCGGCAGCAGAGCCACGTCCGGGGCCTACCATTACACCGAGTTCATCGCGTGCAGAGTTGATGAAGTCTTGCACAATGAGGAAGTAGCCGGGGAAACCCATCGTCTTCATGATGTGCAGTTCAAACTTTACACGGTCGTGCACCTCGTCGGGGATAGGGTCGCCATAGCGGTTGCGGGCACCCTCATAGGCGAGTTTTGCCAGATAGTCGGCTTCATACTTGATACGGTATATTTTGTCGTAACCGCCAAGTTTCTTGATTTTCTTCTCTCCTTCCTCTGGCGAGAGAGGGTTTTCACCATTCTCGTCGGTGGTAAACTCGTCGTAGAGTTGTTGTTCGGTGTATTTCTGGCGCCATTCTTCTTCGGTACCAAACGATTCAGGGATGGGGAAGAAAGGCATGATAGGGTCGTGGTCGAGACTGTAGATCTCAACCTTATCGAGTATTTCGGTTGTGTTCGAGAGGGCTTCGGGAATGTCGGCAAACACCTCGTTCATCTCTTCGCGGGTCTTAAACCACTCCTGTTTGGAGTAGAGCATACGTGTAGGGTCGTCCAAATCCTTACCCGTAGAGAGGCAGAGCAAGTGGTCGTGGGCCTCGGCATTCTCTTGATCCACAAAGTGGGCATCGTTTGAACAGACGAGCTTGATGCCGTATTCGTGTGCCAGTTCTATCAATACCTTGTTGGCTTGTTGCTGCAAAGGGAAGGTTTCGCGGTTGGCACGCTGGTGGGGATCGCGCACCTCATGGCGCTGCAGTTCGAGATAATAGTCGTCGCCAAACACGCGGTGATACCATTCCAAAGCTTCGCGTGCACCAGCCATATCACCGTCAAGAATCTTTTTGGGGACTTCGCCGGCAATACATGCCGAGCAGATGATGAGTCCTTCGTGGTATTTCTCCAAGTCGGCACGGTCGGTACGAGGGCGCATATAGAATCCATCGACCCAGGAATTGCTCACCAGTTTGATCAGATTCTTATAACCTTTATAATTCTTAGCGAGCACAATGAGGTGGTAACCGCCCATGTCTTCCTTGCCTTGGCGATTCTCCTTGCTACCACGGCGAGCCACATACATCTCACATCCGAATATGGGCTTGAAAGGCTCGAGACCTTCCTTCTTACGTCCCTTGTTGACACCGCCCACATAATCGTGGAATTCCTTGATGCCAAACATGTCGCCGTGGTCGGTGATGGCCATGCCGCGCATGCCGTTCCCAACGGCTTTATCCACCAGTCTCTTAATGCTCGACTGACCGTCGAGAATAGAGTAATAGGTGTGGACGTGTAAATGTATGAAATCTTGCATATCTATTGTTTATTGTTTGATAAATGTGGTGTAAAGTTACGCCTAAAAGGTGAGAACTCCAAAAGAATGGAATAAAAAATTTGTGAAATAGATAAAAATAGCGTACCTTTGCAGATGGAATAAAACAATCGTACCACTACGTATGGGAAAAAGACTAAAGAAACTTAAGAAAATTAGAATACACCGTGAAGGTACAAGCGAATTGGCCATTAGCATGATACTTATCATTGTTTTGGCTATCGGATTGTGGTTTGCCTTCGATACGAAGATTCCTTTTTGGATTAGCATACTTGGTTTGGGCACGGCATGGATGCTGGCGCTCAATTTCTATCGCTGTCCTATCCGTTATTTCAATGGAGATACCCACAAGATGGTCGTGGCACCTGCCGATGGAAAGATCGTTGTAATTGAGGAAGTGGATGAGAATGTCTATTTCCACGATAAGCGTTTGCTCATCAGCATCTTTATGAGTCCGCTCAATGTGCATGCCAACTGGTTCCCCGTTGACGGTAAGGTGAAGTTTGTGAGTCATCACAATGGAAATTATCACAAGGCTTGGTTGCCCAAAGCCAGTGAGGAAAACGAGCATGCAGACATCATGATTACCACTCCAGAAGGTGAGGATGTGCTGGTCAGACAGATTGCCGGTGCTATGGCGCGCCGCATCGTTACCTATGCTAAGGCTGAAGAGGAATGTAACATCGACGAGCACTTAGGCTTCATCAAGCTCGGATCGCGAGTGGATGTCTATCTGCCATTAGGTACTGAAGTGCGTGTACGCATGGATCAGCCTACCACTGGCGACCAAACCGTATTGGCGGTATTGAAGTAATACAGTTACATTTTACGAATTCTACATTATGAGCATCAAAAAACATATTCCTAACACCATTACCTGTTGCAATCTCATCTCTGGGTGCATCGCAACATGTATGGCATTCTACAGCGAATGGGATAAGGCATTGCTGTTTATCGTTATTGGTGCGGTATTCGACTTCTTCGATGGTATGAGTGCACGCCTCCTTGGTGTTAGCTCACCCATTGGTAAGGAACTCGACTCGTTGGCTGATGACATCACTTTTGGTTTTGCACCTTCTGCAATCCTCTTCGACTATCTGTATTGTCAGGTTGAAGGCATGGGAGGATTATATTCCCTGTTGCCTTATGTCGCCTTTGTGATGGCTGCCTTCTCAGCGTTGCGCTTGGCTAAATTCAATCTCGATGAGCGTCAGACCACATCGTTTATCGGTGTGCCCACTCCTGCAAATGCCCTCTTTTGGGGGTCTTTGATTGTGGGTAGTGGCAAAGCTATTGAGGCATTACCCTACAGCATTTATGTTGTGGTGGCTGCCATCTTCTTCACCAGCTATCTGCTTATCGCTGAGATTCCCCTTTTCGCTTTGAAGTTTAAGCATTGGGGATGGCGTGGCAACGAGGTGAAGTATATATTCATTCTCTCTTGCATTCCATTGCTTTTACTACTCCAGGTCAGCGGCATTGCCGTTATCATTGCCTGGTATGTGGTATTGTCATTGTTTACCAATATCAACAAGAAGAAATAAGTAAACCCTATAGTCATGCTTAAAGCCATAGGAGGAATGATCCTCTTTGTTTTTTTCTTTATCGTGTTTCTTGTCCTACTTGTGGGGGGACAGGTGTTGCGAATGATTCGCCGCATGCAGAGACAGATGCGTGATGCTGCAGGCGAACATGCCAGACAGTATCGCAACGAGACTGGACGGCAGCGCCAACAGTATGACCGTCGTGCACAGACGGCTGGTTATACCAATAGTCGATGGGAGAATGAAACGGTAGAGGAAGATCCTGTCGAGGTGCATACCACGACACAATTTGGTGAAACCATCATAGACCGCAGAGGTCGTGAAAACAAGAAGATCTTTGATGATGGCGATGGAGAATACGTCGATTTCAAGGAAGAGAAATAATCCAAATAGTATATCAATATAACAAAGCGAGCCGCAACATTCTGTGTTGCGGCTCGCTTTGTTGGTATAAGTAAGTGGGATTAAGGATGTACGAGGGTTCCAATTTCCTCACCTTCCATGACTTTCTTCAGATTGCCCACCACGTCCATGTTGAATACATAGATAGGCAGATTGTTGTCCTGACACATGCAGATAGCGGTAAGATCCATGACCTTCAAACCGCGTGACAATACTTCTTTATAGGAGATTTCGTCAAACTTAGTAGCGGTTGGGTCCTTTTCGGGGTCGGCGGTATAAATGCCATCTACGCGTGTGCCCTTCAGCATCACGTCGGCTTCTATCTCTATGCCACGCAGACTACTGCCGGTATCGGTAGTGAAATAGGGGTTGCCAGTACCTGCAGAGAAGATGCATACCTGTCCTGCTTCCATCGCCTCGATAGCTTTCCATTTGGTGTAGAATTCGCCGATAGGCTCCATGCGGATGGCTGTCAGCACCTTGTTCTTCACACCGATAGCTCCCAAAGCTGATGATAGTGCCAGCGAATTGATTACTGTGGCGCACATGCCCATCTGGTCGCCTTTCACGCGGTCGAAGCCTTTCTGACTGCCGCTAAGTCCGCGGAAGATGTTGCCACCGCCGATGACGATACCAATCTGTACGCCCATCTCACTGACTTCCTTAATTTG
Source organism: Prevotella sp. P5-126 (assembly GCF_002251185.1). Classification (NCBI taxonomy): domain Bacteria; kingdom Pseudomonadati; phylum Bacteroidota; class Bacteroidia; order Bacteroidales; family Prevotellaceae; genus Prevotella; species Prevotella sp. P5-126. The sequence continues at coordinate 17,584 of NZ_NPIZ01000043.1, read as the reverse complement.
TCGGGCATAGTCGCTGAGGCGTTCTGCGTCGATGCCGTAACCTTGATTGCCCATCAAACTCTCACCAGAGAGCTTCAGGAGGATTCTCTTAAATCTTGCCATATTATCTTTGTTTTTTATTGATTATTGTCTATCATCATGTAGTAGGGGTGTTCAGATCACAAACGATACTTCTTTGAAAGCATAGCGGCGTCGCTCCCCATCTTCGGTCATCAGTACCAGGTGTCCGTCTTCCTCCACATCTTCTATGCGTGCCATAAAAGCGCCTTGCGCATCGCAGTAGGGGTGAAAGCCTTTTCTGCGGTATAGGGCCTGCATGTAGCGTTCCCTTACATCCTGCAGCATATAGCTTTCAATGCGACAGATAATATCTTCCAATAGTGCTTGCCGGTTGGTTTCCTGTCCGGTTATCTGCCAGAGCGATATGGGGTTTGGGGCATCGCTTTGAAATTCGCGTTGGTTTACGTTGATGCCTATGCCCGCAATGCTATCGCATATCTGCATGCCTTTCAGTCTGTTTTCTATCAGCATGCCACAGATCTTAGCATTTCGCCAATAGATATCGTTAGGCCATTTCACGCTTAAGTCGCCTATATATTGTCCTAATGCGTCGGTCACCGCCAGTGATACTGCCATAGAGATATGAAACTGTCGGTTGGCTGGTACGTGTGTGGGGTGCATCAATACCGAGAACGTGAGGTTTTTGCCTCGTTCCGATTCCCAATGGTTTGATCCTTGTCCGTGTCCATCTGTCTGATAGTTTGCCCATACCACACAGTCTTCATCACCGCCATGTTCTCTCAGCCATCGGTTCGTGGAATCTGTCTCCTCGATATACACTATTTTTTCTTTCATAGTACAAAGGTAGTGCAAACCGAATGGAATACAAAATAAAAACTCGTTTTTATTTTTATTCCCGAGGTGCTGCCTACTTAAGATGGTAATCACTGGTTAGTGAAAACCAAAATCGGATGGTGGTCGAATGGTGGTCGAAAACCCCACAAAATGACAATCGACCACACCTATAATAGATTGAAGGATAGTATGATGCAAGTATCGGTGGTCGAGTGGTCGAATTTTTTTGAAAACTGAATTAACTATATGTGTAGGTGGTACGACCATTCGCCTGTGATTTCTCTTGCTTACAACAGCAGGCAACTTGCTGTTTTGATGGCTGTTTGATAGCAGGTGTTTGATGATAACGCGTTCGCGTACGCAAGCATGCGTACCTTTATTAAATGAAACAAGGTATATGATATTTTAGTGTGAAAACGGTTTTCTTCTGCATTTATGATCCTTTTCTGAGGATATTCAACTATTTTTTTGTAATTTCGCAACCATGACACAAAAAGAACAATTGAAAACCGACGAACGCTATATGCGTATGGCATTGGTGGAAGCTGAAGCTGCTGGAGCAGCAGGTGAAATTCCTATTGGTGCTGTAATCGTATGTCAGGGCAGGGTTATTGCCCGTGCCCACAACCTCACGGAAACTCTCAACGATGTTACTGCGCATGCTGAGATGCAAGCCATAACGGCAGCTGCAAACGAATTGGGAGGGAAGTATCTGACCGATTGCACACTCTATGTTACCGTAGAGCCCTGTCCTATGTGTGCAGGTGCATTGGGCTGGGCGCAGATTCCGCGTATTGTCTATGGTGCTGCCGACGATAAACGAGGATTCCATGTCTATGCCCCCAAGGCATTACACCCCCGTACAACAATAAGTGGCGGCATTCTTGAGGAAGAATGTCGCCAACTTATGCAAGATTTCTTTAGAAGCAGACGATAGTTGTCATCGTGTGACTATCGTACTGGTGGTGAGGTTTCGGTTTTATTCACCGATATACTTTGCGATGGTTTCCAAACACTTTTCTCTGCTAAATGGCTTCGATATGAAATCGCAGCAGCCAGCTTCGAATGTGGCTTGGCGGTCGGTTTCAAAAGCGTTTGCAGTCAATGCGATGATGGGGAGGTCAGGATGTTTCTCCTTGATGAGGCGTGTTGCCTCAAGACCATCCATCACGGGCATCTTCATGTCCATCATGATTAAGTCGAATTGTTGTTGGTCAGACAGTTCAACAGCTTCTTTGCCGTTGCTGGCGCGTACCACTTCATATCGATTTCTCAATACGTAAGTCATCAGCACGTAGTTGCTTTCGTTGTCTTCTGCTACTAAGATACGTTTCATATTCATTTCTTTTGTTTTATTCTTATTTTCTGTCTTTCCAGAGTTTGGTCATATCCTCCAAGGTCTTGCCTTTGGTCTCAGGTACCAACTTCCATACGAAGAGAGCTGCCAACACACAGATAACACCATAGAGGCTATAGGTGAACCAATAACCCAGACTGTTGGCCAAGGGGACAAACGATGTTGATACGATCCAGTTGAATATCCACTGGAAGGCTACGGCAATGGCTACTGCTGCACCGCGGATGGTATTGGGGAATACTTCGGCGATGAGTACCCAGCAGATGGGACCCCATGAGAACATGAACGAAGCTGAATAGATCATGATAGATACCATGCAGACGAGCTGCAGTTCGGGATTGCCGAAGGTGCATGCTACACCGATAGCACCTATTGCCATGCCGAGAGAACCAACGATGAGCAAGGGCTTACGACCGAGCTTCTCTACAGTGAAGATTGCTACACAGGTGAAGCTCAGATTGACGATGCCGTTGAATACGGTAAGCATCATAGGATTGTCGAAACCCATGGCTTCATAGATGCGTGGGGCATAATAGAGCACAGCATTGATACCTACTGCCTGTTGGAATACCGACAACATCACACCAACAAAGATGCAAAGGAATCCGTAGGTCATGAGTTTCTCGGTCTTCTCTGTAACGGTGTTCTTAATGTCAAACAGAATCTGTTTGGCTGCTGCTGCACCATTGATCTTTGCAAGGATGCGCTCTGCTTTGGCATCTTCGCCAATCATAGCAAGATAGCGTGGTGTCTCAGGTACAAAGCAGATGAGGATGGCAAACAGTCCGGCTGGAATCATTTCCGATCCAAACATATAGCGCCAGCCAGTCTCGATAGCCCATTGGGCTTCTGTGCCGTTGAGTATTTCGTTCAAACCGCCACCAACACTTGCAATGGCTGGGGCAATATGGTCGCCAAGGATGAAGAAGTTGACGAAATAAACCACCAACTGTCCGAAGATGATAGCAAACTGGTTCCATGATACCAACATGCCACGAATACCACTTGGCGCAATCTCACCAATATACATGGGGCAAACAGCAGAGGCAAGGCCTACGCCGATACCACCTATCACACGATAGAGATTGAACACGATGAGCAGGGTGAGGGTGGGTTTGCCTTCGGGCAACAACATGCTCTCAGGACACATAGAACCCCATGCCGATATGAAGAACATGATGCCGGCGAATATCAATGAACGTTTTCTTCCAAATTTTGTAGCAAGCAAACCAGAGATGGCTGAACCGATGATACAACCGATGAGGGCACTTGAACTGGTGAAGCCATGCCAGAAATCGGTATATTGGAAGTCTTTAGCTCCCATAAAGAAGGCTTGAAGTCCTTTCTCTGCGCCAGAGATTACTGCGGTGTCATAACCAAAAAGAAGGCCGCCTAATACGGCAACCATCACAATAGAAATCAAATAGGATCTGCTTCCTGTTTGCTGCTGTTCCATAGTTTTTGTTTTATAATTATTGAAGTGTATGATTTGTTTGCACAAAAGTAACATTTTTTTGGAACTAACACGGCCTTTTTGCTTGCTTTTTAACGTTTTTTTGAGGAATAATGCATAAATGCATACGTTATAGGGGATTTCCTGCTAACAGGCTGCGTTTTGGTGATTGATGTGCTCTTTTTCTAGTTCCTATTAAAAATTGGGAAACGAATGGGAAAATAAAGGTAGCAGAAGGGAGAAATTCGTACCTCTAATCTTCCATAGTCATGGCACTTTTTCTCGCCATGGCATAATTAAAGCGAGCTTTATTCTGCTCATGGTTTAACGAAAACGTCCAATTTTAGCTACTCGCATTATGAAAATAAATAATTATATAAGGTTTTATTTGGTTTTTCGCTCACTTATTCGTACCTTTGCACCCGCATTTGAAAATGTGAACCGCCGTGATGAAGATGGGGAGCATCTGAAAGATGTCATATTATTAACAATTTAATTAAATCATCAACAATTATGTATTTAGATTCAGCTAAGAAGAAAGAAATCTTCGAGAAGCACGGACAGTCGGCTACTGACACCGGTTCTATCGAAAGCCAGGTAGCTCTGTTCACCTATCGCATCAGTCACCTCACCGAGCATCTGAAGCAGAACCGCAAGGATTTCGGTACAGCTCGTAGCTTGACCAAAATGGTAGGTCGTCGTCGTAAACTTTTGAAGTATCTCTACAACAAGGACATCAACCGCTATCGTGAACTGATCAAAGCCCTCGGACTGCGTAAGTAATAACGAAAGGTACATAACAAAAATTATCCCGCTGACTCGTAAGAGAAAGCGGGATAATTTTTGTTATAGCATATTGACGTGATGTTTTTCTACCGTCAGCATGATGCTTGATTACATTGTAGTATCAATTATTCGCTACATAACTTTTCGCAGAATTTCGTGAAGGGGAATCATTACGAAATCGCGTTCTTCCATTAACGGGTGGGGAATGACTAGCTCGGCACTGTCTATTTGCAGATCGTCATAGAGCAGTATGTCGATATCGATTGTGCGGTCAGAATAGCCATGATGGCTATCGGTTTTGCGCTTACGACCCATATCGCGTTCAATGGCTTGCGTCAGCAGAAGCACTTCGTGGGGCGTATGATTGGTGTGACAACATACTGCGCCGTTGAGGAAACGGTTGGAAGATTCAAACCCCCAAGGTTCGGTCTCTATCCATGATGATCGACGAATGACCTTGCCGATGCGGCGACCTATCTGTCTAACTGCCTCGTCGAGCATTTCCTGACGGTTGCCCAGATTGGAACCTAAAGCGAGATACACCTCATGGAGGTGATCGTCGCTTGTTGTCTCTGTCTGTTGCTGAGAAGTGTTAGTCATTAAGGATGAGCATTGCATCGCCATAGCAACCGAACATGAAACCATTTTTGACGGCAGCTTCGTAGGCGTTGTAGATGAGATCGTAACCACCGAAGGCGGCGGTTGCCATCATCATGGTTGATTCGGGATGATAGAAATTGGCTATCAGCGAATCTGCCAGATTGAAGTTGTAGGGTGGGAAGATGAACTTATTGGTCCAACCAGAAAACTCTTTCAACATGCAGTCGGTGCCGACGGCGCTCTCTGTAGCACGTAGGGTAGAAATGCCGACGGCGCAGATTTTACGACCTTCCTTCTTGGCATTATTGACTGTAGAGCAGGCTTTACTGTCGATAATCATCTGCTCGGAATTCATTTTGTGCTTGGTGAGGTCTTCTACCTCAATGGCGTCGAAACTGCCAAGACCACAGTGTACGGTGATGTAGGAGAAGTCGATACCACGGATTTCCAAACGTTTCATCACTTCGCGGCTGAAATGGAGACCTGAGGCTGGAGCGGTAACAGCTCCTTCATGGCGGGCATAGATGGTCTGGAAGTTTTCTTCGTCTTCGGGAGTTACATCACGTTTGTCAACGATATAGCGTGGTAGTGGGGCAGAGCCCAAGGCAAAGAGCTCGCGCTTAAACTCATCGTGGGGACAGTCGTAGAGAAAACGCAATGTGCGTCCACGGCTGGTGGTATTGTCGATGACTTCTGCTACCATAGGCCCGTCTTCATCGAAGAAGAGTTTGTTGCCAATACGTATCTTACGTGCTGGTTCTACGAGTACGTCCCAAAGACGCAGTTCCTCATTGAGTTCGCGAAGCAGGAATACTTCAATCTTTGCGTCGGTCTTTTCTTTGGTGCCATAGAGGCGTGCAGGGAACACCTTTGTATCGTTGAGAATCATTACGTCACCTTCATCGAAATAGTTGATGATGTCGCGGAATAACAGCGGTTGATTGGTGTCGTTTCCTTCATCATCTTTCTTGAAGATGTCGAATGTTTCGCTTTTGCGGTGTACAACCATCAGGCGACATTCATCGCGCCGATATACTTTATCAATGGTTCCGTCTTCATTTTCGAATGCTTTGTGTGGTGGCTCAAGGGCTACCTGTGACTCGGGCAACTTGAATTTAAATTGTGACAGTTTCATTGCTTATAGTTTTTTAAAGTTGTTTTTTTCTTCTTGATGTCTTCTATATCTTGTTGGGCAAGCCATGCAGGGAAATCGTCCATCTGGATGCAATGTTCGATGCTGACTTCGCCCAAACGGGTGCGGCGTAGTGCGGTGAGGTAGGCACCGCTTCCTAATGCGCGACCGATGTCGCGTGCAAGCGACCGGATGTAAGTGCCTTTTCCACATACCACTCGGATGGAGAGCTGCATGAGCTGTTGGTCGAATGACGTTACCTCAATCTCGTCGATATGTACGGTTTTGGCTGCAAGCTTCACTTCTTCGCCGTTGCGCTTCATGCGGTAGGCACGTTCACCGGCTACCTTGACTGCCGAATACTGTGGTGGCACTTGCTGGATATCACCGAGAAATTGTGGCAGCGTGTCGTCGATGAGCTGGCGTGTGATATGCTGGGTAGGGTAGGTCATATTGACGGTATGCTCTTTGTCGTAGCTGGCTGTGGTAGCACCGAGTTGCAGCGTGGCTGTATATTCCTTGGTGTGGTACTGCATGCGCTCAATCTCCTTGGTCATTTTGCCGGTACATAGTATGAGTACACCAGTGGCAAGGGGATCGAGTGTTCCTGCATGTCCCATCTTCACTCGTTTTACGCCAATCTTACGGGATACGAGATAGCGGATGTGTGCCAACGCGCCGAAACTCGACATGCGATAGGGCTTATCGATATAGATGACTTCTCCTTGTGTAAAATTCATATATTTTATTTAGAATATGTCCTAACCAGGTCAGGGGCATAAGGTAAATGTGAGTATTAAATGAGTGAGCAGATGATGGTGATAGCACCTGCTATGGCACAATAGATACCGAAATAGATGAGCTTGCCTTTCTTCACGATGTTGATCATCCACTTGCAGGCAAGGCATCCAGACAAGAAGGCTGCAACGAATCCTACTACCATGGGGAAGGTGTCGATGCCGCCAAGGGTTTCTTCTCCTTTCAGTCCTTTCAATAGGTCGAGTAATGCCTCACCAAGGATGGGAGGGATGACCATGAGGAACGAGAACTGTGCCATCTTTTCTTTCTTATTGCCTAATAGGAGACCTGTGGCAATGGTAGTGCCAGAACGGGAGAGTCCGGGCAGTACGGCAAGAGCCTGACCTAAACCGATGATGAAAGCATGCAGTGGACTGATGTTTTCACGCTGACGGGGCTTGGCAAAGTAGGAGAACGACAGAAGTAGTGCTGTTACGAGAAGCATGCAACCTACTATGAGCAGGCCCGAACCGAATATTTCCTCTACTTGGTCTTTGAAGAACACACCCACGATGCCCACAGGTATCATAGAGATGATGATGTTGAGGGCGTATTTGGTTTCATCGTTCATCTGGAATTTGAAGAGTCCTTTCAGTATCCAGTCGATTTCTTTCCACAGAATAACTAAGGTGCTCAATACCGTGGCAACATGTACCATGATGGTGAAAGTGAGGTTGTCTTCACCGTTGATGTCGACGAGATAGGCGCCAATGGCGAGGTGACCGCTACTGCTGACGGGGAGATACTCTGTCAGTCCCTGGATGAGTCCGAGTATAAGTGCTTCAAACCAATTCATTGTGCGCAACCCTCCTCTGTTTCGTTAGCTGTTGTCTCGGTGTTTTTGGGCTTGCGCATCACACCATAGATCATGAATACAAACCCGAACAAGCAGGTGATAGGAGCTATGGTGATGCGGCGTGTGCTGAAGATGTCGGCATTGTATGCCTCTAAGTCGGAACCGCTGCCACTCATCAGAATGAATCCGATGATGACGATAGCCATGCCTAATGCCAAAAGCAGATAGTTGGTGCGGTCAAAAGCGAGATTTCTTTTGTTCATAATGTATTGTTCGCAAATTGATGTGTTGTCAGATTTTGTAGAGTTCGCCAGCTGTCATTCTCAAGAAACGGTTGACGGCAAGCCATGCACAGAGGGCTGTGATGAGCAAACCGAAGAGAAATACTGCTACGCCGGTGATAGTAAGTTCCACCCAAGTGATGACGGTTAGTATGCCAGGCTGCATCACGTAGAGTCCGTAGAAGCATCCGCCCAATACGGCAATGGCTATGAGTGCAGCGATGATACCCACTCCCATGGCATGGTAAAGGAACGGACGACGGATGAATCCCCAAGAGGCACCCACAAGTTTCATGGTGTGGATGAGAAAACGTCGTGCATAGACGCTAAGTCGGACAGTATTGCTGATGAGCGAGAAGGAAACGCATGTCAGCAGGATGGCAAGCACAAGGAGGATGATGCTGATACGGCTCAGATTGTAGTTGACTTGATCCACAAGGTCTTCCATATATGCTACGTCGCTAATGCGGGCATCCTTGCGTAACTCTTTGGATATGATGCGCAAGGAGTCGCGGTTGGCGTAGTTGGCATTGAGCCATATCTCCAGTGTGGCAGGAAACGGGTTGAAGCCGAGAAACTCTGATGGGTCGCTGCCCAACTCCTTAATCTGTTCGCGCTGTGCCTGTTCTTTACTGATATAGTCGATATGGTGTGACCATGGCTTATGATAGAGATCGCGGCAGAGCAGGTGGCCCTGATTGACCGTGACATAGTCTTTCAACATGACGCTCATGGTCAGATTTTCTTTCATGTGGTTGGATAAGTTGCGTGCCAATAGTACGGAGAATACCACCATTCCAAGCAAGATAAGCACCATGGCGGTACTGATGCATAAGGTGACTCCCTGCATACCTCTACGACAACTGATAGCTTTTCTTTTTTTTGCCATTGTTCCTAAATGTCCGTAATATACCTAATTTCTTGCAAAATTACAATAATTCACTCAGATTGCAAAACAAATTACGTTTTATTTGCTAATTTTGCAGTCGATAACAAAACATTTGGATTTATGAGTACAATTATCTATCCATCTCCCATCTTCGGTCCCATTCATAGCCGACGCTTGGGAATTTCGCTTGGCATCAACCTGCTTCCTGCCGATGGCAAGGTTTGCTCGTTTGACTGTATCTATTGTGAATGTGGGTTCAACGAGGATCATCGACCTCAACAAACGATGCCTACAAGGCAGGATGTTGCAGAAAAACTCCAACTGACACTACAGCGTATGAAAAGCGAGGGACAGTTGCCCGATGTGCTGACGTTTGCTGGTAATGGTGAACCGACATGTCATCCCCATTTTCCGGAAATTATAGATGATACCATTCGTTTGCGTAATGCATATTGTCCGGATGCCAAAGTCTGTGTGTTGAGCAACTCTACGCAGATTCATCGTCAATCGGTACATGATGCGCTGATGAAGGTGGATGACAATATTCTCAAACTCGATACCGTGGATAGCGCTTACATCCATCGGGTGGATCGTCCGGCTGGCAACTATGACGTCAACCAGATTATTGAACGTATGAAGGCTTTCAACGGACATGTCATCATTCAGACGATGTTTATGCGTGGGGATTGTAATGGTGAAAGTGTGGATAATACTGCTGAGGAATATGTGGTTCCTTGGCTTGAAGCGGTCAAGACGATTGCACCTCAACAAGTAATGGTTTATACGATAGACCGAGAAACACCTGCCCATGGACTTCTCAAAGCTACCCATGAACAGCTTGATGCCATTCGGGATCGGGTTGTTGCAGTTGGCATCCCTTGCTCTGCAAGTTATTAAATGCATTACGGGGGCGTTTTGTATTTGTTTGGCATAACCAGAAAGAGTCCGGAAATTGAAGTCTGCCATTCTCGTCAGGTTTGACATTTTTTCGTCGTGTCTTCGATAACTTCTCGTTCGTCTTTCGTTCTTAGATAGATCCTCGTTCGGTTCTCGATCGGTCTTCGATAGACTAACGAATAACGAACGAGAGACGAACGAGAAGCGAACGAGAAGTTAACGAGAACCAGTCGGGTGTTAATTGAAGACTCATGGTCCTTCTGTTGTAACCAGTTTGGGTTGTTGAATGTCGTTTCTGTAAACATAAATACCTTTTTTAATTGTACGATCAATAGTTTGTTACCAAGGTGCCTTCTTGTTTGAGAATTTATTCTCAGGTTGGTTTGCAAAGATACAATATCACAAAACCCAGATGTCCGCCTTTGTCACTCTCTATGCTTGTTTTTTATTTTATTTGACTTATTTATAGACTCTTTTGCATAGACTCTGCGTAAAAAATAACTAAACGCCTTTGATAGAGATGAGTAGTCAATCAATAGATGCTGTATCTTTTGTGGATAACAAGTCCATAATTGGTTGTTAGATGGAATGCAAAAACAATTTATCGATATTTGCTGATTTTGCTTTGAGATCCTAACAAAAACAAAATCATCCACAATACCAAATGTCTCGGTATTGCGGATGAAAGTATTATGATGTTCCGGCTACAAACAAACTGTAGTGGATGGTTACTGTTTGTTGTGCTCGGTGGAATTACCAAGCGGTTGGACTACATCTTAGAGATGATGCCAAGTTTGGTACCTTCGATAAACGAAATGATGTTGCGCACCTCTGGACCATCGGGCACCTGATCCTTGATCTGGTTGACGGCATCGAAAACTGATGTTTGACCGTGGAATACCAAGCGGTAGGCGTTGGCAATATGCTTGCGAACACGTGGGTCGAAACCTGCTGCTTCCATGATGACATTGTTAGGACAGCTGTATTTCACAGGTTTGCCACTTGCGATGATGTAGGGAGGAATGTCTTTCGAAAAGGTAGTACCTGCCTGGATCATGGCGAGGTCGCCCACACGAGTCTTGGCATTCTCCACCACCGAAGTGCTGTAGATGACACCATTGCCAATGACGCAGTCACCGGCAATCTTCGTACCATAGCCGAATACACAGCCATCACCCACTACAGTATCGTGGGAGATATGTGCACCTTCCATCAGGAAGTTCTTATTGCCCAATACGGTTTTGCTTCCTGCGTATGTGCCACGGTTGATGACAACATTCTCGCGGATGGTATTGTTGTTGCCAATTTCCACAAAGCTCTCAGCACCTTCGAAATTGAAATCCTGAGGTAAGGCAGCAATAACTGCGCCTTGGAACACTTTGTTGTTATTGCCCAAGCGTGTGCCGTTGAGGATACTTACGAAGGGGTAGAGTACGCAGTTGTCGCCAATCACTACATCGTCTTCGATATAGACAAAGGGGTATATTTTGCAGTTGTCGCCAATCTTTGCTTTGGGCGAAACGTCTGCTTTGGGACTGATAATACTTGCCATAATTTCTGATTTATATATTTATATAGATCCAGCAGCTAAATCGCCATGACAATGATGGTTGATATGCTTCCTGGATGTATCATCCGATGATTATTTTGCGCCACCTCCTAATGCATAGTAGAGATTTACCACTGCCTGCATCTTGTAGAAGTCATCAGCTACCTTTGAGAGTTGTACGTTGAGCAGTGAAGACTGCGCCTGGATTACCTCCAGATAAGAACCGCCAGCCTCTGACATCAACTTACGTGTATCCTCCACATTCTTCTCGAGTACGGCGATGCGTTTAGCCTCCACCTTACCCTTTTCGTCAGAATAGTTGTAGAGCACAAGGGCATTGCTCACCTCGCTACCAGCCTTCAGTACGGTGTTCTGCCAAGTATTGTAAGCCTGCTCGTACTGCATCTTAGCCACCTTCAAGCCGGCAATGATTCTACCATTCTGGAAGATTGGCTGAACCAATGAACCAACAGCAGAAAGCAACCACTTGCCTGGATTCACAATACCTGCACCAGCAGAATTGGTGAATGCACCTGTACCAGAGATGGTGATAGATGGATAGAACTTGCTGCGGGCAGTCTCTATGCCATAGAAGCACTGAGCCAGATTCATCTCGGCTGCGTGAACATCAGCACGGTTGTTGAGCAACTGGATGCCTACACCGGTAGAGAAGGTTGCAGGAAGACTCTGATTCTCCAGCTTGCCACGGGCAATGGAATGAGCCTGGTCGCCGATGAGAAGACTCAGGGAGTTCTCTGTCTCACGAATCTGGCGCATCAGGTCGGTCTTCTGAGTCAACACTGCATAGTAGTTGCTCTCGGCAGCCTGCACGGAAGTTCCGCGATAACCAATCTTGGTATCCTTCAGCACCTTCATGGTCTCCCAGGTATCCTTGGTCAATCCTTCCATATTGTTAACCAGCTCCACCTGCTTGTCGAGCATCAACAAGGTATAATACATGTTGGCGATGTTGGCGATGAGGTTGGTCTGTACAGACACCTGATAGTCCTTCAACTGGAGCAGAGCCATCTGGGCACTGCGCTTCTGAGAGAGCAGGTTGCCGAAGAGGTCAACCGTCCAACTGGCTGTAACAGGCAAGCTGTAAGTCTTGGTAGCAGCGTTACCATCCCAGGAAGCGATAGTTCCCTGAGGAGTGAAAGACAAAGAAGGCACGAATGCCAACTTAGCACATTTCAACTGTTCCTCTGCCATCTTCACGTTCAAAGCCGCATTGAGGAGGTTGACATTGTTGTTCAATCCCTTCTCAATGATCGACTGGAGCTGAGGGTCGGTGAAGACGCTGCGCCAAGGGATGTTGGCGAAGGTAGTAGTATCCTTTACAGCCAAAGTATCTGTATCAGAAGCTACATCGCGAACGATACCGCTGGTCTTCACATCCGGACGCTCATATTTTCCGTAGAGAGTCTTGCAGCTGCTCAGAGAGAGCGCTGCGAGACACAGTATGATGCATGTGATATTCTTTTTCATCTTTTGCTTTGCATTTATTATTCTACACTTGCGTGTTCTACCTTATTTCTTTGAATCTTTGCGGGCAGAAGCCTCTGCATACTGAGCCAGTTCTGCAGCAGCCTCTTCGTTGTCTTCATCGTCGAAACGGAGCGGAGAAATCTTCTCTTGCAACCATTGGAATACGGCGAATAGCGCAGGTACGATGAATATCTGGAGTAGGGTGCCAATCAGCATACCGCCTACAGCAGAAGCACCTAGAGTCTGGTTACCATTCTTACCTACACCTGATGCGAACATCAGTGGCAATAGACCGATAATCATAGCTAATGAAGTCATCAAAATAGGACGCAGACGAGCTCCTGCACCCAGAATGGCAGAGTATTTAATGGCCATACCCGTACGGCGACGCTCAAGGGCGAACTGTACGATAAGGATGGCATTCTTCGCCAACAGACCAATCAACATAATGAGTGATATCTGCATATAGATATCGTTAGCGTGGCCGAAGATGTTGGTGAAGGTGAATGCACCTGCCAGACCGAATGGAATAGAGAGTACTACCGACAATGGCAAGATGTAACTCTCGTACTGGGCACTCAGAATCAAGTAAACGAATACAATACAGAGTGCGAAAATCAGACCAGTAGAGTTGCTTGATTCAGCCTCTGAACGGGTCAAGCCAGAATACTCGTAGCTATAACCTTCGGGCAAAGTGGTCTTAGCCACTTCGGCAATTGCCTTCATACCATCACCTGAAGAATATCCCGTGTTAGGCGTTACTGATACGTCCATAGACGTAAACAGGTTGAAACGGGTGATGTTTGAAGGACCATAAACCTTCTTCAAGTTCACGAACTCGCTTACAGGAGACATGGTGCCATCAGCACAACGTACATAAATCTTGCTCAGATCGTCTGGACGCATACGACTCTCAGGTCCAGCCTGAATCATGACACGGTAGAGCTTACCGTAGGCATTGAAGTTAGATGCGTAGAGACCACCAAGATAACCCTGCATGACAGACAATACTGTTGATGGAGAGATGCCTGCCTGTTTGGTCTTTGCCACATCCACATCCACCATATACTGGGGATAGTTAGGGTTATACTGGGTCTGTGCAGTCTGGATTTCCGGACGGTCGTTGAGCTCCTTTAGGAAATTCTTTACAATATCAAAGAAACGGTTCAGATCACCACCGGTCTTGTCCTGCATGGTCATTGTAATACCACTCTGGGCAGAGAATCCTGAAATCATTGGCGGTGAGAATGCAAGGATCTGAGCATCCTTGATGGTTGCGGTCTGTTTGTAAATCATACCCAAAACTGAAGTATATTCCATGGGGTTGACGAACAATGCTTCGATGCCACCACCTGTCAGCGCACTCTTGATGCGATGGAAGAATCCACCTGGACGCTCCTCAAAAGGTTTGAGTTTGATGATGATAGTACCTTGGTTGGAACCGGCACCACCGATAAAGCTATAACCCATGATAGCTTCACGGCGCTGGATGGCTGGGTTGGCTTCCAGCATTTTGTCGATTTGCTTCACTACTTCGGTTGTGCGCTGCTGTGTAGTACCTGGGGCTGTAGAGATACAAACAAACAGTGTTCCAGTATCTTCGTTAGGTACCAAACCTGTTTTGGTGACACCCATTAGTGCTACAAAAGCTATAATACCTGTTGCAACAACACCTCCGGCGATGACGCCATGCCCAATGACCCACTGTACACCTTTCTTATATTTATTGGTAATCTTCTCAAACTGATAGTTGAATCCTGTATGGAAACGGTCGATGATCGACATTTTCTTCTCATGTCCTTCTTCGTGTGGTTTCAGGAAGATGGCACAGAGTGCAGGAGATAGTGTCAACGCATTGACGGCAGAAATTACGATAGATACAGCCATGGTCACACCAAACTCACGGTAGAAATATCCTGAGGTTCCACCGATGAATGATACAGGAACGAACACGGCTGACATTACCAATGTGATAGAGATGATGGCGCTCGAAATTTCGTTCATGGCATCGATAGATGCTGTAAGTGCACTCTTATAACCCTGGTCGAGTTTGGCATGGACCGCTTCAACCACCACGATGGCGTCATCGACCACAATGGCGATAGCCAACAACAAGGCTGACAGCGTCAATAGGTTGATGGAGAAACCGAATATCCATAGGAAGAAGAATGTACCAATCAATGCCACAGGTACGGCAATCATAGGTATTAGAGTAGATCGGAAGTCTTGCAGGAAGACATATACCACGACGAATACCAACAAAAGGGTGATAATCAGCGTAAATACTACTTCCTCAATAGAAGCAAAGAGGAATTCGGTGATGTCCTGCTCGATGGTGTATTTTAGGCCAGGAGGGAAGTTCTTGCTCAGTTCTTCCAGTTCCTTCTTAACATCGGTTGCAATCTGTGTGGCGTTAGAACCAGCAATTTGCTGTACCATACCCATTACGGCAGGTTGGCCGTTGTTGAGCAGGTTTACGCTATATACCAGACCGCCCAGTTCTACCTTGGCAACCTCGCCGAGGCGGAGTGTCTGACCAGAAGTATTGCTCTTGATGAGGATGTTCTCATACTCAATAGGAGTCTTCAAGCGACCCTTGTAACGCAGGGTGTATTCGTACTGCATATCAGAACTTTCACCAAAGCTACCAGGGGCAGCCTCGATGTTCTGTTCCGCTAAAGCATTGGAGATGTCAGATGGTACGAGACTAAACTCCTTCATTTTCTCAGGCTTCAGCCATATACGCATAGAGTAGTTACGGGTAGAAGGGCTCTGCACATCACCCACACCATTGATACGCTTCAACTGTGGAACCACGTTGATCAAAGCATAGTTGGTCACAAACTGGTCATCGTAGCGTCCGTCGTCTGTGGTTAGCGAGAACAGAAGCACGTTAGAACTCTGACGTTTGGTAACCGTAACACCTACACGTGTAACCTCGGCAGGCAACAAAGACAGTGCCTGTGATACACGGTTCTGCACGTTGACGGCAGCCATATCAGGGTCTGAACCCTGTTTGAAGTAAACGGTGATGCTGGCATAACCTGAGTTTGACGCAGAAGAGGTCATGTAGGTCATGTTTTCCACACCGTTGATACTCTCCTCCAGCGGGGCGATGACTGAATTCAATACCGTCTGGGCATCGGCACCTTGATAGGTGGTAGATACCGAGATAGTAGGCGGCGCGATATTTGGATACTGCTCAATAGGTAGCGATATCAAGCCGATGGTACCCAGCAAGACGAAGAAGATGGAAACCACCGTCGATAGTACTGGGCGTTTTATAAAGTTTGTAAATGTCATAATTTACTATTTTCTTTATACCTTATATTATAAATGGTTATTTGCTGAAGAATTGCTTCTTGCTTGATAGTGATGATGCAATTACTTCTTGCCGCTCATGGCTTTGGCAAACTCATGGGCATTGTCTTGCGACTCTGCGAGCTTGGCTGCTTCGGCTATCTTCTGATTGTAGCGCTCTAGTGTGATAGGCTTAATCTGTTGGCCATCAGTCAATTTGGTAATGCCTTTTACAACGATGCGGTCACCGGTACGGAGTCCAGAGGTCACAATGTAGTTCTTGCCGTCATCTTGTGGATTTACTTTGATTTCTGTATATTTCACTTTGTTGTCTTTGCCTACGGCATAAACAAAAATTTTATCCTGTACTTGAGAACATGCTTCCTGTGGAACAACGATGGCGTTGCTGTTGTCGTTAGAAATAACGATAGAGCCAGAACCACCGCTCTTCAGCAGTTTGTCGGGATTGGCAAAGTGTGCAATCAGCGATACGGCACCTGTAGAAGCATCGATGACGCCACTCATTTTTACAACCTTACCCGGTTGTTCGTAGAATGAACCATCTGCAAGTTGCAGTTTGACGGGAGGGAAGGCTGCGATGGCAGCCTGCATATTGCCGTTGTTTTTGCCCATATTCAAGAGTTCAGACTCAGATACAGAGAAGAAAACTTCCATGGTACTGATGTTTGAAACGGTGGTCAATGCCTGGCCAGAAGCGCTAACCAAAGCACCTTCTTTGAAGGGGAGACTTCCCACAACACCAGCCGAAGGACTCTTTACTACACACCATGCCAATTGTTCGCGAGCTGATGCCAATGCAGCTTCTGCCTGTGCAACCTGTGCTTCTGCGGTAGCAAGAGTATTGGCTGCGGTTGAAAGTTCGTACTCACCGATAATGTGACTATCGAAAAGATTCTTGTTGTTTTTGTAAGTCAGCTTGGCGGTGTTAGCCTGTGCCTTTGCCGTATTGACTGCGGCCTGACATTGACGGACAGCAGCTTGATAGGTCTCGCTGTCGATAGAGAACAATGGTTGACCGGCTGATACCGTTTGGCCTTCATGGACAAATACTTTTGTGATGAATCCTGAAACCTTTGGGCGAACCTCAACATCCTGAATACCTTTAATGGTGGCGGGGTACGTGGTTTGTAAAGCAGCACTTGATGTGCTGATGGTGCTTACGGCAAACTCGTCGTCACTGAAGTTGGGCAGACCATCCTTCTTGCTTCCTCCACATGAGGTTAAAATCGCGATTGCAGCAAAAACCGCAATGGTAATAACGTTTTTACTTTTCATACCTATTTATTTAAACTATTCGTAAATTCAATACTATTTGTTTGTGTACTGGAAAACCGAATATTTAAGTTTGGTTTTCAGAGTGCAAAGATACATAAAAAAAAATA
>NZ_NPIZ01000042.1:0-946 GCF_002251185.1 Prevotella sp. P5-126 | reverse complement strand
TTAACGTGAGTTCGACGAAATATAAGTGTCTAAAAATTTGGTGATTAGCGAAAATTGTTGTAACTTTAAGGTGCTAAAAAATCAAAAGTTTACAAACAATAATCGCTATGATCACCGAGGACAAAGTTACTGAAATTTTCTGTATTGCAGATGACTTCTGCAAAGTTTTTGATGCCCAAATGGAAAAATACACCATAAAAAGCAATTTAAAACGCAAATACCATCGTGAATCGACTATGTCAAAGGCCGAAATTATGGTTGTCATTATACTTTTTCACAGTTCAGGCTTTCGTTGCTTGAAGCATTTCTACAAAGAATATGTATGTGTGCATCTTCGACACTTGTTTCCCAATGTTGTGTCATACAATCGTTTTGTGGAACTCCAGAAGACTATTGCTATTCCTTTAACTATCTTTATAAAGAAGGTGCTTTTAGGAAAATGTACAGGAATCAGTTTCGTGGATAGCACCCCTCTTCGTGTATGTAGGAACCAGAGAATCCTTATCCATAAGACATTTAAAGGTATCGCTCAAAGAGGTAAATGTTCTATGGGATGGTTCTTCGGTTTTAAGCTTCATCTGATATGTAATGAAAAAGGAGAATTGCTGAATTTTATGATTACTCCTGGTGATATTGACGACCGTAAACCATTGGAATATAAAGCCTTTGTTGATTTCATCTACGGCAAACTTGTTGGAGACAAGGGGTATATAGGCAAGAACCTATTCGATAAACTTTTCGTTGATGGGATACAACTTATCACGAAACTAAAAAGCAACATGAAGGGGTCTATCATGAAAATATCAGATAGACTCTTGCTTAGAAAGCGGGCTATCATAGAGACCGTTAACGATGAACTTAAGAATATTGCACAGGTGGAACATTCCAGACACAGATCTTTCGACAACTTCATTGTCAATACTCTTGGAGCTTTGGCAGCATATTG
>NZ_NPIZ01000041.1:0-15661 GCF_002251185.1 Prevotella sp. P5-126 | reverse complement strand
CAAATTTCCTGCATTTTCTGCATCAAAATGTTTGCAAAACTCGTCTATAATACAAAATAATTCTGTAACTTTGCAATCGGTAGTCATATTAAATATTTTTGTAACTAATTGATTTTCACCTATAAAGGTACAAAATATTTATGAGACTACCAACTTTTTACAAGCTATTTATTATCCCGAACTGGGGTAGAGATTGCTTGCCACAGTGCCTCTGCCAAGAAGATGCTGGGCGGCGAGAACCCGTATGTATGCGTGCTGGCTGACATTTACGACCTGTATGTGTTCGACCGCAAACTGCGCCTGTTGGTATTTGATGCCATCGAACGGCTGGAGGTGGCCATCCGCACGCAGATCATTTATCAGCTCAGCCATAAGTATGGTTCGCATTGGCAAGACAATGCCCATATCTTCAATCCTCCGAGAGAAGTGACGTTGAGGGACGGCAGGAAAATCACCATTGAAGTATATCGGGAAATCCAAAGCCATATCAAGGAGCAGTTGCACAGCAACAGGGCAGAGGTGTTTATCCAGCATTACCACAACAAATACGACACGCCGGAGAATCCTCCTTCATGGATGAGTGTGGAGATCATGTACTTCAACCACCTGTCGAAGATATGCACAGGCTTGAAGAACCGTGCCGACATCAACGGCATCGCCTCCTATTTTGCCCTGCCTCCCAAGACCTTCTGCTCGTGGTTGCACACGATGAACTATGTGCGTAATATCTGTGCCCACCATTCACGCCTGTGGAACCGTGATCTGAACATTGTTCCTGAGAAACTATCGTTTTCAAAACGTCTGGTATGGATAAGCAACCCGGACACGGCAAAGAGGAGCAAGAACTACTACTTCTTCTGCATGATCAATTATATGTTGCAGGTGGCCAATCCGACCTCCCAGTTCAAAACCAAGTTGAAGGAACTGCTCGAAGAGTATAAAAACGTCATTTCACTTGACTCAATGGGCTTTCCGCAAGGCTGGGAAGAGGAAAAAATGTGGGAAGATTGAAAAATAACGGAGAAAAAGTATGGCGGTTTCAGGAAAAAACCGTACCTTTGCACCGTCAAAACATAGAAAGTTTCAAAAACTAAAAGATAATAAGCCCTCCAGGCGAGCCGCAAGGCAGCATACTTGGAGGGCGTTCTTCATTTTAGGCGGTAGCGGAATCTTTGTCCACTACCGCCTTTTTCGGCTCAATAGATTTTTCATAGGGGTAAATGAGTATGATTCATATGAAATGCTTACGGGTCACTTGCAAAAGCGTGTGGATAGCATAGCACAATAAAAGCAAGCAGGTGTATGTTTATAGAGTAAACGTTAGAACAAAATGGAACAGTATAGACTCTTAGCGGAATGCCTGTTGCCAGCCCGCATGCTTGACTGGTTTGACTTGAAGACTGTACGTGTCGAGAAGAAAGGTGACACACAGGTGATTCACCTTTATCTCGATGAGAACGAGCAGAAGCCTGACGACGGAGAAGACCTGCGCCCCAATGGATTTACACGCGAAAGTGTGTTTCACGACTTTCCGATTAGAGGTCAGGAAGTACTGCTTCACGTGCGACGTCTTATGCCACAGGGACTGGTCATTGACATCAAGGCTTTTGTTTTCCGAAAACTGTAATACTGTAAGCTGTAAGAACTGTAAGTGAGTATCGTCACGGATCATCGGATCATCGGAATTTAAACGGAATTTATACGGATGTTTTTCTTAGTTGCCTACGGCAAGATGTTTTGGAGTAGCGAAGCCAGAGTGAGTGCTCGCTTTCACTATGCTGAGTCACGACAAAACAAACCATAGGTAAATCTTTGGAGGAAATCTTGTTTAAGTTGTTGCTTCGCAAGAAATATTGTGTGTTAAAAGATTATCTCCCTAACAAAACCTTTAAACAAAATCTCAACTAGAATCTCTGACCTCTATAAACTATAACCTATAACCTAAAAACTTAGAGTGTGTTCTGTGTGTTCTGTGGATAAAAAATTTCTGTGATTTCTTTGTGCGCTTTTTCCTAACTGTCAACTGTAATGCTTGGGTGTTTATCTCTTGTCAAAAGGCTCTGTATAGTTATAAAATTAGGCTTTTTGTGTTAAAAAAGATTATATTATAGTTAAATAAAATTAAATTTTGAGTCAAAGGGTTGACAATGGGGGGTGTGATTTTGTATATTTGCACGCGAACTCAAGGCTGATTTTCATAACCAAAAAGAAGCCTTTGCAATAAACCACAAGTCTTACAAATTAAAAATTCTCATTTATGTTTACAATTATTACATCAAACATCTCGAACTGCTTACAACAGAAGGATCATGGTTTTTCGATTGACACCCGACCAGGGCTTGATTTCTTCTCGTTAGCTTATCGTTCGGTTCTCGTTAACTTCTCGTTAGGTCCTCGTTCGTCTCTCGTTCGTCTCTCGTTGCTTATTCGTTAGTCTATCGAAGACCGATCGAGGACCGAACGAGGATCAAGCAAAAAACGAACGAGAGACGGACGAAAGAAGAACGACTCTCGGACGAGAAACTATCGAAAACTCGACGAGAAACTGCCCAACCTGTGGGGGATGGTAGCCTTTCTTCCCGAACTCGTTGAGTTATGCCATGGCGAGAAAATGTGCCATGAAATGGCTCGTTTTCGTTAAGCCAGATGAGCAGAATAAAGCTCGCTTTAATTATTCCATGGCCAGAAAACGATGGATGCAATCCAACGTTTTCGTTAAGCCAGATGAGTAGAACCGAGCTGGTTCGAGTTATACCATGGCGAGAAAATGTGCCACGAAGTGGAACCGACGAGTGAAGTAATAGCAATCCGGGGATATTCGAACTTGCAATGTTGTGTGTGATGGTATTATGCCTTTTGGAAGAGTAAGTAAAGCCAATGACTGGTATGCGCTAATTCCATAACCTGTTGTAAAACAACGAGGGAGATATTTGATGAGATTTTGTTTTTCTTTTTGGTACAGATTGCATCAAAACGCTTAACATTCCAGTGAAATCATTGATGGGAATCTGAGATGTCTTGTTATGGTAGAGGTGAAAAAAAAATCACCGCCACAGTGGTTGACTACGGCGGTGATTGGTATAGTGGGGGAGTAGATTACTCGGCGGCAGATTCTTCGGCAGCACGGAAGCTGGCGAGATCCTCTACCTGGAAATTCTGAATGTAGGCTGCCTTGCCAAGAACATCTTCCTCGGTCATGCGAACATATACGTTGGCTGACTTGGTGAAGAGCTCTGGAGCACGGGTGGCATCGTCGAGGATGAGGAGCGACATCACAATCTCACAGGTCATGTCGTAAAGACGACGGGCAAGGAAATCGTGGGCGTCCTGATTGTTGAGGTCCTTGACGCGGTTGAGGGCTGCCTCATAAACGGGGATGAGCTTCTCAACACGTTCCTTCAGGGGCTGGAGTGCCTCAGAAACTTCTGTGGCTGCCATGTCCTTGATGTTGTTGAGCATGGTGCCGTTGGTGATGTAACGGATGGCGGCTACTACCTGAAGCTGGGTGGTTCCCTCGTAGATAGAGAAGATGCGGGCGTCGCGGAACAAACGCTGGCTCTTGTACTCCATGATGAAGCCTGAACCTCCGTGGATGCTGATGGCATCATAGGCGTTCTGATTGGCGTATTCTGAGTTCATACCCTTTGCCATTGGAGTGAAGGCGTCTGCCAGACGCTGGTATTTCTTGAGCTCCTGCTTCTCTTCGGGGGTGAGCTTGCGGTCGCGCTCAATATCCTCAAGGGCTTTGTAGATATCTACGTAGCGGGCGGTTTGATAGAGCAGTGAACGGCCTGCGTCGAGCTTGGCCTTCATGCGTGAGAGCATGTCATAGACTGCAGGGAAGTTGATGATCTTCTCACCAAACTGTGCACGCTCTTTGGCGTAGGCGAGTCCTTCGTTGTAGGCTTCCTGTTCTACACCTACTGACTGGGCTGCGATGCCGAGGCGGGCGCCGTTCATCAGTGCCATGACGTACTTGATCAGACCGAGACGGGTGCTTCCGCAGAGTTCTGCCTTAGCGTTCTTATAGGTCAGCTCACAGGTGGGTGATCCGTGGATACCGAGCTTGTGCTCGATGTGGCGCACGTCAACACCGCCTTGGTTCTTGTCGTAGATGAACATAGAGAGTCCACGACCGTCTTTGGTGCCTTCTTCTGAACGGGCGAGTACGAGGTGGATGTCTGAGTCACCATTGGTGATGAAGCGCTTCACACCATTCAGGCGCCAGCAACCTTCTTTCTCGTCGTAGGTGGCTTTGAGCATGACGCGCTGCAGGTCGGAACCGGCATCGGGCTCGGTGAGGTCCATTGACATGGTTTCGCCGGCACATACGCGCGGGATGTACTTCTGACGCTGTTCCTCTGAACCAAACTCATAGAGGGTGTCGATACAGCTCTGGAGGCTCCAGATGTTCTGGAAACCTGCATCGGCTGCTGAGATGACCTCGCTGAGCATAGAGAATACGGTGTTGGGGAGGTTGAGACCGCCGTAGCGACGGGGCATTGAGACACCGTGGAGTCCAGCCTTACGGGTGGCGTCAAGGTTCTCGAATGTCTTTGAGGCATAGATCATACGACCGTTCTCAAGGTGTGGACCTTCGAGGTCAACGCTCTCTGAGTTGGGCTCGATGATATTGGCTGCCACATCGCCGGTGATGTCGAGAATCTGTTTGTAGTTCTCGATGGCATCGTTGTAATCGACGGGTGCGTCCTCGAACTTGGCTTTGTCTTCGTAGTTTTTCTCCTTGAGTTCTACGATACGCTCCATCAACGGGTGGTTGAGGTGGAACGCGATTTCGGGGTGATCACTATAATAGTTTGCCATATTTTTTTGTTTTGTGGGAATTAAAGGGAAGTTAAGGGGAAGTTAAGGGGAAGTTATCACTCCCTACGGTCGTTCGGGAAGTTATCACTCCCTACGGTCGTTCGGGAAGTTAAGGGACAACACCTTTCTTCCTTGATCTACTATTTATAACTACATTCCTCAAGACTTCCTTGCGAAATGTTGAAGAAACGGAGTTTGTCAGCTTTGCTAAGTTTCTTATAGCCTTCTGCAATGTTTGCTTCGATAGACACAGCTGCTCTTCTGAACTGAGATGTCAGTCCAAAAATCTCATCTTTTGGAAAATGTCTCGTTACTCGATAAACGAACAAAACAAAAGCATGAGCCTTCTGCCAAGCTATGATATTTTCAAAACTATACGCCATAAAAGCTATTGTCTCTTAACTTCTCTAACTTCCCTTAACTTCTTTAAATTCCCAAATTATTTATTTCGAATTTTGCTTGTAATACTTAATGAGCTTCGGCACTACCTCCTCGACATTGCCCACGATGACATAGTCGGCAATCTTGTTGATGGGTGCGTCGGGGTCGTTGTTGACGCTGATGATGATGCCTGAATCCTGCATACCAGCGATGTGCTGGATCTGACCAGAGATACCGCAGGCAATATATACCTTGGGGTGTACGGTGACACCGGTCTGACCGATCTGACGGTCGTGGTCTATCCATCCGGCATCGACAGCGGCACGTGATCCTCCTACTTCGCCATGGAGTACTTTTGCCAACTGGAAGAGTTGGTCGAAGCCTTCCTTAGATCCTACGCCATATCCTCCGGCTACTACGATAGGTGCGCCTTTGAGGTTGTGCTTGGCTGCCTCTACGTGGTGGTCGAGCACCTTTACGACGAAGGCTTCTGGAGCTACGTATTTTGATACTTCAGGATATACGACCTCGTTCTTGGCCTGTCCGTCGTAGAGGGCTTTCTGCATCACACCGCTACGAACGGTTGCCATCTGTGGACGGTGTTCGGGGTTGACGATAGTGGCTACGATGTTACCACCGAAAGCGGGACGAATCTGATAGAGCAGGTTGTCGAAGGTCTTGCCAGACTTTTTGTCTTCAAACGAACCGATTTCCAGTTCGGTGCAGTCGGCAGTCAGTCCGCTGGTGAGTGATGATGACACGCGGGGACCGAGGTCGCGACCGATGACTGTTGCACCCATGAGGCAAATCTGCGGCTGTTCCTCTTTGAAGAGGTTGACCATGATATCGGTGTGGGGAGCTGAGGTGTAGGGGAAGAGTCCTTCGCCATCGAACACGAACAGCTTGTCAACACCATAGGGGAGGATCTGGTCCTCTACCTTACCCTTGATACCGGTGCCGGCAACCACAGCGTGGAGCTCTACACCGAGTTCATTGGCGAGCTTGCGACCTTTGGTCAGCAGTTCCTGAGATACTTCCTGTACCTGCGTACCTTCTATCTCAACATATACAAATACATTATTCATATCTCTTATCCAATAATCTTTTCGTCCAACAATTCCTTGATCATTCCTTCAATGTCGGCATCTGAAGCGGTCAGGGTCTTTGACTCTTTGGCTTGGAACACGATGTTCTTCACTGCCTTCACCTTGGTGGGTGATCCCGAAAGACCACACTGCTCTACGTCGCCGTCAACATCTGCCACACCCCACTGGTTGAGGTTGAGGTAGGGGCGCTCTTCATAGAGGAAGTCGTAGGGAGTGCCTTCCTTGGGGCGCTCCATAGGACAGGTGGCGCGTTTGTACTTCATCACCAGTTTGGCATTCTGCGGACGGCAGGGTGCTGCACTTCCGTTGACGGTGATGACAACAGGCAGGGGAGCTTCTACGGTCTCCACACCTCCGTCGATGATGCGGCGGATGGTGGCCTTTCCATTTTCTACTTTCAGAATCTCTTCAGCGTAGGTGACTTGGTTGAGTCCCAGTTTCTGAGCAACCTGCGGGCCTACCTGTGCGGTGTCGCCATCGATAGCCTGACGACCACCGAGTACGATATCCACATCGCCAATCTTCTTGATGGCGGTGGCCAAAGCGTAAGAAGTAGCAAGGGTATCGGCACCAGCGAAGAGGCGGTCGGTGAGAACCCAACCGGTATCGGCGCCACGGTAAAGTCCCTGACGGACAATTTCTCCTGCACGTGGAGGACCCATGGTGAGGATTCCAACTGTTGAGCCTGGGTTTTGTTCCTTCAGACGAAGGGCTTGTTCCAGGGCGTTCAAATCTTCGGGATTGAAGATAGCAGGCAAGGCGGCGCGGTTTACGGTACCTTCAGCGGTCATTGCGTCCTTACCCACATTTCGGGTGTCTGGCACTTGTTTTGCCAGAACGACAATCTTTAAAGCCATATAAATTTTGAGTTATTGAAATTTCGAAATCGGGTGCAAAGGTAATCTTTTTTTGGTATGTAGCCAAATAAAATGCACAAAAACCGACGTTTTGTGCACAAATGGCGATTTTTGTGCAATGTCTGTGATTTTTCGAGTTGGTATATATAAAGAGGTGTGGGATATTAAAAAAGGTAGGTTCTGGGAGAACCTACCTTGTGGATATAATGATTGACTATCATGTTGCTCTTACAAAGAGAACTTGTAGCCAACGGTAATCTGGAATACGCTATGCTTTGAATCGCTATCTTCAATAATCTTTGTAACACCCCAGTTGTAGCGAGCGTCAAACACGATATTCTGATACTGATAAGAGACGCCTACAGGAATAGAAAGGTCAACGCTTTTGACACCATCCTCAACTTCTAACTCTGCTGTTACTCCAGATGCTTCTCCTTTTACCTTAGATGACAATTTAAAGCCTGGCTGTACACCGAGTTTTAGAGCCAATCCTTTAGCTACATAGAAATTGGCAAGGATAGGAACGTTCAAATAATCGAGTTTCAAAGTGTAATCTACACTTTCTTCGGAAGCTTTAACACCCTGCATAGAATAAAGGACACCAGCGCTCAAGCCGATATTGTCTGTTATTCCATACTCAAATTCTGCACCGGCAGCCAAACCAATACGGGGATCGGCGTCGTCGGCATCTGTGATGTTGGCGATGTTGACACCAACCTTAGGCTGGATAGTGAGCTGACCTACTTCATTTTGTGCAAAGGTAGCTGCTGATACCATCATTGCTACTACGGCTAAAAATAACTTCTTCATAATTGTACTGAAATTAAATTAATAAAACGATTTTATTTTTTAGGTTTGTTACACTGTTTCTGGTCTTATCACGGAACAAAAGTATGAAAAAATGTCAATATATCCAAGGAAAAAAATATGAAAAACAAAGAAATAGCGAAAAAATGTGGTGATTCGACGATTTTGTCGGGACATCGGAACATCGGGTCATCGGATCATCGGAATTTAAACGGAATTTATACGGATGTTTTTGGGGGGTTGCGCGAGCGCAAGAAATCTTTGAAGGAAATCTTTAATGAAATATGGCCTTTGGCCAGAAATCAATTATCGGAATTTAAACGGAAATACATGAGTACATGGATTGTCTTCTTTTATATTCATATTTTTCTGTAGTTTAAGTGTTTTATTAGGTCGTTGAGTATTGACAACTTGCTTATCAGTTCCTCAAAAGAAGGCACCTGCCCGAAAATCATGTGCTCACACATGAACTTGTAGTCATCTTGCCATAGTCTTGCAATTTCCTCGTTGGGCACGATACATAATGTGGCAGGATAAAGCTCATCATAGTTGAATCCTTTAAGTCCGATGAACTTTCTGCGATGTTCAAGTACCGCCTTATACAGGGCTTCGTTGTGGATTGCACGGTCAGCAATTTTGTTTTCAGAATCCATCATCATTGCCAAATCATATATATGGCGAGACATACGCTCCACTCTGACCTCGTTCTTCCTGAACTCTTCGTGCAATAAGAACACCTTTTCAAGGAAGGTACGCTCAGGGATGACAGCGTTCACCTCAAATGGCTTTTCTGCAAATGGAGCTTTGCTGAAATGGACATCAATAGCAGCGTTGATTGCTTTTTTCTCAATAGGCTCTATCATCGATCTGCCGCTGATTTCTATCTTTACCGTATTCTTGATATATGGTGATGCTTCATACAAACTATGATAGGTTATAGTTATCATCTCTGGGTCAGTTGTCGTAACTGGTGTGATTATAACATCCACAGAAAAAGCATCTGTTCGTATGCCCAAATCCACTAAAGCCTTCCTTACATCATGCTGCATCTTCTCTCTTACGAAAGAACAGGCAGCGCGACGCAGTCTGTCACTGATTTGAGTCTTCGACAATTCACCGCTAAAGCCAAGGAATTCTCTGCTGAGTGCAATATCTACGTCTTCGGAGAATCTGGCTATCAAGTTCCAGCATTTGCTAAGACTTGTACCTCCTTTGAAAGCAATATGTTCTGCATATGGCAAAGTATGAAGGGCTTTCAACACCTGCGTTACCCACCAGTCCTTTTCGATACTTGACGGCGGCAATCCGGTCTGCAATGCCACGGTATTGATAGCTTCACGTTGTCTATCTTCTGGTATGTCTATGAATTTCATCGTGCAATTAGTATTTTGCGCACCCATGCAGGGGCAAGTTTTATATCATGGTTGAAATCGTTGTCGTTTACATTCTTTGCGTGCTCGACAAGCACGTTGCGTTCCTCGTCGGTTATTTTTTCTTCGCCTATGGTGCGCATGGCTGTTACAACAAGCATCATCAGCTCTGATTTATAGGCAAAGTTCTTGCCCGAAGAAGAATGTTTGAACAGGATGCCACGCCCGTTCCCGATCTTTATCCTACGTGGTGCACCGTTGGTCAGGAACACGACATTCATGGGCATCTGCGTGGACAATCCGAGACGATTCAAGGCATATGCTCCCATCGGTACAATCTTCGCCTTGTCTCGTTTGGCTATAGCCTGGGCAATGTCTTCAACAGATGGATAGATAATGCCAAGTCCATATTCCTTGTCCTCTTTGGGGTAATAATAAATGCCATGAGCCAACCGCACCAACAGTCCGTCGGTGTACATTCGATGGAATGTTGACTTCACGGCTGATGGTGTTCCGCAGTCTGCATAGTCTTGTTGGAAGACAATCGAACCACGTCCCTTTCCTCTAAGTCTCATTTCTATCTTATTTACAGTACTTTGGTTTGATGCCTGTGCCATGTTTTTGAAACCTTTTTATTATTTTTTTGGTTCTTTTTTGCTTGAAAAGATATATTATTTTCTTCTAACCGCCAATGTTTTATTGATTTTTTTTTGCTTATTATAAAGATAAAATTAACCTACGGTAAATCTTTGGAGGAAATCTTTAAACAATCATCGGAATTTAAACGGAATTTATACGGATGTTTTTGGGGGTTGCGCGAGCGCAAGATGTTTTGGAGTAGCGAAGACAGAGTGAAAGCGCGCTTTCACTATGCTGAGTCACGACAAAACAAACCATAGGTAAATCTTTGAAGGAAATCTTTAATGAAATATGGCCTTTGGCCAGAAATAATAATCTTTAAATAAAAATCCTTGACCAAAATGCGCTCGAGTACCTCGCAATCCGTGTGCGGCATTAAAAAATGTGGGGTTTTGTTTTGTACTTCGCTGTTTTATTCGTAATTTCGCATTTTGAAGGTTATGATAGACAGAGCGACGATAGACAAAATCATGGATGCCACCAATATTGTGGATGTGGTGAGCGAGTTTGTTAGCTTGCGCAAAGCGGGAGTTAACTATAAGGGATTGTGTCCCTTCCACGACGATAAGACACCGTCGTTTATGGTGTCGCCATCGAAACAGATTTGCCATTGCTTTGCCTGCGGAGAGGGTGGTAATGCGATCAACTTCCTGATGAAGCATGAGCAGATCACCTATCCTGAAGCGTTGCGGTGGCTTGCCAAGAAATATAATATCGAGGTGGAGGAGCGCGAACTGACTGCCGAGGAACAGAAAGAGCAGGGTGACCGCGAGTCGATGTTCATCGTCAACGAATGGGCATGTCAGTATTTCCATACCATTCTGCAACAGGATGTGGATGGCATGGCTATCGGTAAACAGTATTTCCGCAGCCGTGGCATCCGCGACGATATCATCAGTAAGTTTAAGTTGGGCTTTGCCCTCACCAAGCGTGATGCGCTGTTGGAGGAGGCACGCCGCAAAGGTTATAAGGATGAGTATCTGGTGAAGACCGGCCTGTGCTACACTGGTGAACATGGCACCTACGACCGCTTTGCGGGTCGCGCCATCTTCCCTTGGTTTAATGTGAGTGGTAAGGTGGTGGCTTTTGGCGGTCGCAAGCTCGATGCAGCCACCAAGGGTGTGCAACAGAAATATGTGAACTCACCCGATTCGGAAATCTACCATAAAGACCATGAGCTCTATGGCATCTATCAAGCCAAGAAAGCCATTGTCAAGTGTGACTGCGTCTATATGGTGGAAGGCTATACCGACGTGATTGCCATGCACCAATGTGGATTGGAGAATGTGGTGGCCAACTCCGGTACGGCACTCTCCATCTATCAGATTCGTATGTTGCACCGCTTCACGCAGAATATCGTACTGCTCTACGACGGTGATGCTGCCGGAATCCATGCAGCCATGCGCGGTACGGATATGTTGTTGCAGGAAGGCATGAATGTGAAGGTGTTGCTGTTGCCCGATGGCGACGACCCCGATTCGTTCTCGCGCAAACATACTGCCGAGGAGTTTCGCAAGTATATCGACGACCACCAGACCGATTTCATACAGTTTAAGACCGACCTGCTGCTGAAAGGAGTGAACGACCCCTTGCGCCGTGCAGAAGCCATCAACTCCATCGTGCGTTCGGTGAGTGTGATACCCGATTCCATTGTGCGTTCCACGTATCTGACCGATTGTTCGCGCCGCTTGGGTGTGGATGAGCGCACGCTGATCACGCAAACCAATAAGTTTATAGCGCAAGAGCGCGAGAAACCCACAACGGAACGCCCGCAGGATGTGCAGGCGCCTGATGCGCAGACCACCTCAGCCAATGATGTAGCCTTTGCCGTTCAGGTGAACGCCACAGCCGAGGTGGAGCGTCTGTTGATACAACAGGTGGTGCGCCACGGTGAAGAGATTATCTTCGATGACCTGGAGACAGAAGACGGTCAGACGGTCAGCATGAATGTGGCGCAATATGTGGATTATGAGTTTGGCTGCGACGAACTCTCGTTTGCCGAACCCCTCTATAATACGATCCTGCACGAAGCCGTAGAGCACTCAGCCAATGCCGGTTTTCGTGCCGAAGCCTATTTCACCCAGCATCCCGATGTGAACATCAGCCAGTTGGCAACGCGTCTTGCCATCGACAACTATCAGTTGGGTCGGGGTTTTGAGATGAAACACAGCGGACAGACCTTGCGCCATCGGGTGCAGCATCTGATGCTCGACTACCGTTATATCATCGTGGGTGAGCGGTTGAAAACCATCAACCAGCAACTCAAGACCTCGGCAGGCGATATGGAGAAGATGCGCGAACTGATGAAGGCGTATATGGACACCAGCAAGATCTACCAGGAACTGGGGCGGCAGTTGGGACGCAACTAAAAGAGACACGGGCATGATGACATTCTCCATCTTCTATCTGACATTGATGATGCTGCTGACGATAGCCGTTATCGCAGCAGGCTTTATCGCTATCTTCCATGTATTGCTCGACAACCGTCAGCCGGTGAAGACCATGGCATGGATTATGGTAATCATCTTCTTGCCAGTAGTGGGATTGCTGTTTTATGTGTTCTTCGGTGTGAACCATCGGCGTGCAAGGGTCATCAGTCAACGGTCAATGAATCAGTTGACGAAACGTTCGATGCTGGAGTTTGTAGGTCAGCAGAATCTGCGTGTTGCCGACCGCCATAAACAGTTGGTCGATCTGTTTGTCAACCAGTCGTTCTCATTGCCCTTCAAAGACAACCGCATCGACATCATCACCGAGGGCGAAGCCTTCTTCCGCCAGTTGATTGACGATATCAACCGTGCCACCCATCATATTCATATCTGCATGTATATCTTCGAAGACGACAGTCTCGGCAGACAGATCCTCGACGCCCTGCGAGCAAGAGCCAAGGCAGGTGTGAAGGTGCGTGTCATCTATGATGATGTAGGGTGTTGGCGCGTGAAGAATCGGTTCTATGAGGAAATGCGCGAGTCGGGCATAGAAGTCGTTTCGTTCCTTCCCGTTCGCTTCCCGTTGTTCACCAGTAAGGTCAACTACCGCAACCACCGTAAGATAGTGGTGATAGACGGACGGGTGGGGTATATCGGCGGCATGAATATTGCCGAACGCTATGTGAAAGGCATCCACGGTATGGCTTGGCGCGACACGATGTTGCGCATTGTGGGAAGTGGCGTCTATGCCTTGCAACGAGCATTTCTGGTGGATTGGTATTTTGTGGACCGCACCCTTATCAGCGACCGCAGCTATTATCCCTCGCCGGACGATGCCAGTCTGTCCAACAACTGTTTGATGCAGGTGGTGACGAGTGCACCCACCTCACTCTATCCAGAGATTATGCAGGGTTATGTGCGTATCATTCTGGCAGCCCGTCGCTATGTTTATATCGAAACTCCTTATTTCATGCCCAACGAACCCGTGCTCTTTGCGCTCAAGACCGCAGCCACGGCAGGTGTCGATGTGCGTTTGCTGTGTCCGTATAAAGCCGATGCGAGGTTGGTGGAGTGGGCATCACGATCCTATCTGCGTGAAGTGGAAGAAGCCGGTGTGAAGGTCAGTCTCTATCAAGGCGGTTTCCTGCACGCCAAGATGTTGGTGTGTGATGATGCGTTGACATCGTGCGGTTCCACCAATGTTGACTTCCGGTCTTTTGAAAACAATTTCGAAGCCAATGCCTTCATCTATGACGAAGGCACCGCCTTGCGCATGAAGCGTATCTTCCTGCGTGATGAAGAGCAGTCGGTGGCATGGGCAGACCTCCCCAGGCGCGTACATCCAAAGTTTGGCGTGCGTTTGTGGGAGAGTATCACTCGGTTGTTTTCGCCGTTGCTCTGAACAGTGTGAAATTGACGCTGCCGTACTGTCGGTGTTCAATGAAGTTGGGGTGTTCGGAGAAGTCATGGTCTTTGCCATGTTCAAAGACGAAGATGCCATCCTCTTTCAGTATGCCTTTCTGCAAGACGAGGTCAGGAATCTGTGGCAGTTCCTTGAGTGCATAAGGAGGATCGGCAAAGATGAAATCATACTGTTGGCGGCATGATTTCACGAAGCGGAACACATCGCCACGGATGGGAATACACACCTTGGTATTGAGTTTCTTCAGGCACTCCTGTATGAAACGATGGTGGTCACGATCCATTTCCACGCTGACCACCGTCTGGCAGCCACGCGACACGAGTTCGAGGGAAATGCTTCCTGTGCCCGAAAAGAGGTCGAGTGCCTCCGCCCCATCGAAATCAACATACTGCGTGAGTACGTTGAAGATATTCTCTTTGGCAAAATCGGTAGTGGGTCGCGCTTTAAACGAGCGCGGAATGTCGAAGTGACGTCCCTTGTATATTCCTGTAATAATTCTCATCTTCCTTTTACGAATAATGTCATGAGGTCATAAGGCATTCCTTCTATCTGCGTCACGGCAGAACGGTTGAAATCGCCAGTGGGTAGGATGACATAGGCGCGCTGCACATATTTTTTCAGTTCCTCAATCAACCATTGTTGTTCGGGAATATCGCCTACGAGAAATATTTCGTCGTGTCCCACCTTCATGCCCAGTTGTTTCCATACGGAGAGCAGGTAGTAGAGGGCATCGTGCGCATCGCGTCCGTCGAAGGCATTGCAGAACTTAAAGCGGTTTTGTCCATAGCAGAACACATCCATGCGCTGGTCGTGGAAGTAGCAGTAGAGTTTAGCTTTCGTGCCCATGTAACTCCTTTGGTGCAGGTGTCTCCATACGGGAGCCACCGCCGCCATGTATCTTGCTTCGGGGTAGTGGTCGGCGATGACGCTCTTCAGATTTCTGTTGATGGCAAAGAGCACCACGCAGTTGAGGTCGTCCATCACCGTATATCCCACACAATCCTGTTCGTGATTGGTGAAGGCATGTCGGAACAATATTTCTTTTTCCTGTTCTTTAAACTGTTCGGTAGGAACGGTGAGTGTCGGTGCCACCACCGATACCAGTACGTGTTGGTATTTATCGTTTAGAATTTCTTCATCGCGGAATGCCTCACGAAGGTTTGCCGATAGTGAGATGCCGCTTTTCAGTGGGTAGGGGCTGAAAGAAATCTGTCCGTTGCCGCTGTCTAAAACAGAGAACGACAATGACTTACGGCTCACTCTGATGATGAGTCGTTTACGTGAAACGGGTTGGCTATAGTCGTGCATCTTGCCAGTGGTTTTAGTTGCTGACGATGCTTAGCAGGCATAGTATTGCCAGTATCAGGGCTGCCAAGCCCAGTATTGCATTCGTCGTTCTATTAGACATATTCATTGCAAAGGTAGTGCAAACCGAGCGAAATGCAAAAGAAAAACCCGTTTTTCTTTTCATTTCCGAGGTGCCGCCTACCTACGGGCTTTAGTCCAAAGGTACGATTAAGTGAGAGAAAAACCAAATAAATTTTGGTTTTTCCGAGCGTGAGTACCTTGTGATGGTTGACATCAAAGGTGCGGATTATTGGATTGGTTTGGTTGCCTACGGCAAGAAATCTTTGGAGGAAATCTTTTTTTAAGATGTTGCTTCGCAAGAAATAATCATCGGAATTTAAACGGATTTATACTCTAAGTTTGCAGAAGAATGCGACGCAGTCGCATAAATGTTAAATAATCAAGGTAAAACTATGATTGCTAAAGACAGTTTCGTACCTTTGTTGTAAAAAGGTAGAATCGGTCTGTCGAAGAGGTA
>NZ_NPIZ01000040.1:0-66424 GCF_002251185.1 Prevotella sp. P5-126 | reverse complement strand
CAGCAGAGTCTTTCAACGCCAAAGTCAAGTCCTTCAGGGCAGCACTAAGGGGAATTAGGGATGAGAAATTCTTTCTCTACAGACTTTCCATGATATACGCTTACCCCCACTAATTATCTACTGAGCCACTAATTATCTACTGAGCCGTAATCCGTGTGGGCCATTAATCGGGTAGTTGAGATACAAAAAAAGAGAGAAAAATAATATGTTTCTCTCTTTGTACGCCTGCAGGGGTTCGAACCCTGGACACCCTGATTAAGAGTCAGGTGCTCTACCAACTGAGCTACAAGCGCGTTGTTTTCTTGTTTGCGGTTGCAAAGGTACGACGTTTTTTTTTTTTTACCAAACTTTTTTGAGTTTTTTTTTTGAAAAAACATAAAAAAAGCCTCAAATTCATCATTTGAAGCCCTTTTCCACCATTTTATTTGGTGTTCTATTCGTTTCTTTTTAATCTTCTCCGCCGAAATCGGAAATACTTTCCGCCTCTTCGTCGGGATCACTTTCAATCTCAAAAGTGGTACGATAATTATCTTCGTTCATCACGTCATCGTCAAACGAATCGTCATCCTCGTCAGGACTGTTGTAATTGTCTTCAGGGATTTCGTCCTCGTCGTGAGTTTCAAATTTCATTCTTGGTTTAACAGTCTCTGGTTTAAGTTTTGCGAAGATCGCCTCAACCCATGTACCTTTTTCTACTTCAAGAACCTCAAAGCCATCAGCGACCTTCTTTTCATACATACCACCTTTCTTATGGAGTCTGTCTTTGGGCAAGGTAGTGGTAGAGATTTCAAAACCGCTTTCTATGATGTCTTGGATAGACTGTGACAGTGAGTCCCATCCACCTCCGAAATTACGTTCCAGCACCTCCATAAGTTTGGAAGCAGTAATGTGGCGGATATTTTCGTAGGTCAGGTCAGTAACGCGCATAATAGGGCGTTTACGGATGGCAATAATCATTTTTGCATTCTCATCGATAGAGAATGCTCCAACCTTATATCCTTGTTTCTCGTAGGCAGCGCGAATAGCAGGAGAGTCTTTCTTTATTTCTTCTACATTGAATGCAGAGCGTATGATGTCTGTGTAGCGACGGATATTTTCCTTGAAGTCGGGGTCTTTACTGCCGCCGTCCAAAATGCGGAAGATGTCGTTTTCCTGCACGTCCCATACCGAACTCTTAGTAAGTGCTTTCAGATTTAATGCTTTTTTCGTTGAAGAATCTTTCATATCTTTCTTTTTTCGTTTTTCTTAATTCGCTTGCAAAGATACGATATAGACTTTTAATATCCAAATTTTGAAGCAGCGAAAGCAAAGAGAACACACATTTTCTTTATGTACCTCTCATGCACCCTCCCTTTTTAACATCCCACAGATACCGCGGACTTTTATTTCTGATTTATGATCTGTGATTCTAGTTAAAGATTATTCTAAAGATTCTAGCGTATGATTTACGTCATAGGTTGTTTTTGTCTCATTCGGCAAAGAATAATTTTTGGTTTATTCTCTGCTCTCACTGCTCCATTGTAATAAGCAAATTTAAACCCACCACTTTTTCGTAGAGTTAACCCACCAGTTTGTTTTTTATTATTTTTACTGTTTTTATCGAAAATTGTCTATCTGTTCTCCATTCTATAACAGCTTCCCTTTAAGTTTATCACTTCACATTTGTACAGTCAACGATCCAACAATGCAGATGCTATTACTTCATCATCAAGTGTCTGTGCCCATTCTGTTGGAGATTTGTTTGTCGTTATGATTACAGAAGTTTAATGGTTTATTCTGTGTAAGGTGCAACCTTTTCGGAGGGAATACAAAAAATCCCGACCGCACCTATGATGGTGGGTCGGGAATCTATGTGGGAGACGGGGAGGGGGATACCTCCCGTTACCGGTTTAGCGAGTTACGGGAATCTTGTCAACACGCTTCTGATGGCGACCGCCTTCAAAAGTGGTTTTGAAGAATTCGTCCATAATCTTCTCCGCCATCTTGTTGTCGATGAAACGACCTGGCATGACCAGGACGTTGGCATCGTTGTGCTGACGGATGAGGTGGGAAATCTCAGGAATCCAAGCCAGTCCGGCACGAACACCCTGATGCTTGTTGAGGGTCATGGCAATACCTTCGCCTGAACCGCAGATGCCTATACCTGGATATACCTCGCCACTCTCGATGCCTTCTGCCAAAGCATGACCGAAGTCGGGATAATCGACGGAGGCGTCACTCCATGTGCCGTAGTCCTTATAGGCATAACCATGCTCTTCAAGATACTGAAGCACATACTTCTTGAGAGCGAATCCTGCGTGGTCGCATGCCACGCCAACTGTCTTTACTTCCATATTAATTGTGTTTTGAGATTGTTTATGCCAACAGGGCCTTCACCTGCTTATAGACGTTTTCGCCAGTATAACCGAGTTTCTCGTCGAGCACCTTGTAGGGAGCAGAGAAGCCGAAGCTGTTGAGCCCCCATACAGTACCGTCGGCTCCTACGAGACCTTCGAGGGTGACGGGAAGCCCTGCGGTCATACCAAACTTCTTCTTGCCTGCGGGGAGAACGCTCTCCTGATACTCCTTAGGCTGGCTGCGGAACAGACCTTCTGAAGGTACGCTGACTACGCGAACCTTCACGCCGTCTTTGCGCAACAGGTCAGCACCTGCCTCAAGGGTAGATACCTCAGAACCAGAAGCGAGCAGGATGACATCGTAGTCTTCGTCGCTACCTGCTACTACATAAGCACCCTTGGTGGCCTGGCTGTAGTCGTTGCCTGCGGGCAGCATGTCGATATTCTGACGTGAGAAGATTAGGGCGGTAGGAGTATCGGTATTCTCCATCGCCATGCGCCAGCATACGGTGGTCTCTTCTGCATCGGCAGGACGTACAACGAGTACGGAGTTCTTGCCGTGGTGGTTCTTGAGTTTCTCCATCAGGCGAATCTGTGCCTCTTGCTCTACGGGCTCATGGGTAGGTCCGTCTTCACCTACACGGAAGGCATCGTGGGTCCAGATGAACTTCACGGGGAGTTCCATGAGGGCTGCCATACGTACGGCAGGTTTCATATAGTCGGAGAATACAAAGAATGTGCCGCATGCAGGGATTACACCTCCGTGGAGAGCCATACCGATGCAGCAGCATGCCATGGTGAGCTCTGCAACACCAGCCTGGAAGAAGGCACCGCTGAAATCGCCACGTACGATGTCGTGGGTCTTCTTGAGGAATCCATCGGTCTTATCTGAGTTTGAAAGGTCGGCAGAGGCGCAGATCATGTTGGGCACCTGTTCTGCTAATACACCGAGTACGGTAGCGCTTGCACCACGTGTAGCTGCACCTGCCTTCTGCTGTACGAGACTCCAGTCAATCTTGGGAGCTTTACCGCTGAACCACTCTTCCAGGAGTTGAGCCTTTTCAGGATTCTCCTTTGCCCATGCAGCTTTCTGTGCGTAACGCTCTGCCACAATTTTCTTAAGTTCTTCAGCGCGTTTAGCGTACATCTCTTTCACTTCTGGGAAGATCTGGAATGGATTCTCAGGATCAGCACCAAGGTTCTTCATCGTGTTGACGTAAGCATCGCCGCCGAGTGGAGCGCCGTGGGTAGCACAGTTGCATTCGTAGCTGCTGTTGTCAGCCTTGCGAGCGCCCTTACCCATGACACAATGGCCGATGATCAGGCTTGGACGATCGGTTTCCTTCTGAGCATTCTTGATGGCTTCGCGAATCTGGTCAACGTCGTTACCATTGATCTTCTGTACGTACCATCCCCATGCTTCGTATTTCTTGGCGGTATCCTCATTGGTCACCACTTCTGTCTTGGTGGAGAGTTGGATATCGTTGGCATCATAGAACATGATGAGGTTGTCGAGTCCTAATGTTCCGGCAATACGTCCTGCGCCCTGTGAGATTTCCTCCTGTACACCACCGTCAGAGATGTAGGCATAGATGGTCTGTCCCATCACGTCGCCCATGCGTGCCTTGAGGAACTTGGCAGCAATGGCAGCACCTACGGCAAAGCAATGGCCTTGTCCGAGAGGTCCAGAGGTATTCTCGATACCACGGGCGATTTCGCGCTCAGGGTGACCAGGAGTTACGGAACCCCATTGACGGAGGTTTTTAAGGTCTTCAAGGGTGAACTTGCCGATGAGGGCGAGCTGTGAGTAAAGCATAGGAGCCATGTGACCTGGGTCGAGGAAGAAACGGTCGCGTCCTTCCCACTCAGGATGCTCTGGATCATATACGAGGAATTCGCTATAGAGGGTGTTGATGAAATCGGCACCACCCATAGCTCCTCCGGGGTGTCCAGACTTGGCTTTCTCTACCATTGAAGCTGCGAGAATACGAATATTATCTGCAGCCTTGTTCATGATTTTGTTGTCGTTCATAATCAATGTTTTATTTTGATAACGTTAGTTTTGTTGTAATATCACATGCAAATATACAGAAAAAATCCGAAAAGATTACTTTGTGTATTGCTTTTTTTGTGAATTTCCTAAATAAAGTCCTTTAATGTCGCTTATTTCAAGGTCATTACTACCAAACTCTTAGCAGGAATCTTCACCGAGAGCACGTTTTTCTTGAGTTTGGCTTGCTTGAAATCGGCAACTTTTACGCGGTCGGGGTGATCGAAATCGTTGAAGTCTGCTACGTTTTTAGCGGTAAGAATCTGTCCGTTGACGCTCTTGGCATTTGTACCTTCGAGGGCGATGTCGATCGCCTGTTCTTTGTCAAGGCTGACATTGGTAAGGGCAATGACAATCTGACCATCCTTGGTCTTGGCTGCAGAATAGGACAGCAAGGGCAGGTTGCGATAGCCATTAGCCTTCTGAGCATCCATAGGGGTGAAATACTCGTGGCGCACCTTCATGGTGTCGCAGGCTATTGTCATGGGCAGATAGGTGGCATCCTGGAAAGGAGCGTACATCTTGAAAACATAGTAGGTTGGGGTGAGTACCATGTGGCCTGTGCCTTCTTGGTCGGTAAGAATCATGGATTGCAGTACGTTGACAACCTGTGCGATATTCGCCATCTTCACACGGTCGGTATGACGATGGAAAACGTCGAGGGAGAGAGAAGCCACAAAAGCGTCGCGCAGGGCATTCTGCTGATAGAGGTGACCGGCGATGGTACCAGGTTCTTCGTCCCACCAGGTGCCCCATTCGTCAACCACAAGATCTACTCTATGGTTGGGGTCTTTCTCATCCATGATAGCTTTGTGCTTCTTGATGACCTCTTCTATCTCCAGACATTTGCCGAGTGCCCAGTAGTACTGGTCGTTGTCGAACTTGATAGCAGAACCCTTCGAACCATTCCAACCTGCCGCGGTATAGTAGTGGAGCGATACGCCGTTCATGCGTTCGCCGATGCGATCCATCAATACGCTGGTCCATTTGTAGTCGCAGTCGGAAGCACCACTTCCGATGCGGTAGAGGTGGTTGCCTGGTTGGTCGCGCAGGTAGGTATTGAATTTACGGAATTCGTCTGAGTAGTATTCTGGTGTCATGTTGCCACCACAGCCCCATGCCTCGTTGCCGATACCGAAATACTTCACGTGCCAAGCCTTGTCGCGACCGTTCTGGCGACGCAGACGTGCCATCGGAGTATCTTCGTTGCTGGTCATATACTCCACCCATTGTGCCATCTCCTTGACTGTTCCGCTTCCAACGTTACCGCTGACGTAGGGTTCGCAACCCAGCATTTCACAGAGGTTCAGAAATTCGTGTGTGCCAAAAGAGTTGTCTTCAATCGTTCCGCCCCAAGTGTTGTTGCGCAGCGAAGGACGCTTGTCGCGAGGACCGATACCGTCCATCCAATGGTAGTCGTCGGCAAAGCATCCACCAGGCCAACGGAGTACAGGAACGTTCAAGTCTTTGAGTGCTTCAAACACGTCTTTTCGGTAGCCGTTGATATTGGGGATGGGAGAGTTCTCGCCCACCCAGAGACCACCATAGATGCAAGATCCGAGATGTTCGGCAAACTGTCCGTAGATCTCACGGTTGATGGTGTTCTTACCTTGGTCGGTTTTGAGTGTTGCCTTGATGCTTTCTGCAGAAACCTGAGAAGCGCATAGGGCAAAGGCTGCTGATAGGAAATAATTGTAATGCATAATTAGTATTGTATTTTAAATTTGTATTGGATTTATTTTTTGTTTGCTGTGGCAGCCTGTTCTATGGCGAGACCGCTCTTGTAGTTTTCAATATAAGCATTGAATCCTGCCACGTCATGAGCGTCAGGAGCAATCTCTGTACCTGTATTGCCGTTGAATACCTTGTGCTCGAGATAGTCGGCAAGGGTCTGTTGCTTGTCGTTGTTGACCAGGTAGTCTGCCAAAAGGGCAATACCCCATGCTCCGCCTTCACCTGCAGTCTTCATGACAGAGATGGGAGAATTGATGGCTGCTGCCAATACGCGTTGCCCAACACCTTCGGTCTTGAAAAGTCCACCGTGTCCGGTGATACGATCTACCTTCACGTGTTCGTCGTTGAAAAGGATGTCGTTACCTATTTTCAATACTGCAACAGAGGCATAGAGGTTGGCACGCATGAAATTGGCTAATGAGAAATGGTCGTTGGCAGAGCGCACAAAGAGGGGGCGACCTTCAGCCAGTCCGGTTACCGGTTCGCCTGAGAAATAGTTGTAGGCTACAAGTCCGCCACAGTCAGCATCGCCTGTCATAGCGTGGTTATAGAGTTTACCGAATACCTCATTCATATCAACAGGTACGCCGAGCAACTGCTGGTACTCCTTGAAAATATTAACCCATGCGTTGAGGTCGCTGGTGCAGTTGTTGCAATGAACCATGGCGACGAGAGAACCATCAGGAGTGGTCACCATGTCGATCATCTCGTAGGGTTTGGAGAGTTCTTTCTCCAATACAATCATAGAGAACGACGAGGTGCCTGCACTTACGTTTCCTGTGCGTTGCTTGACAGCATTGGTGGCTACCATGCCTGTGCCAGCATCGCCCTCAGGAGGACATAAGGGGCATCCGGCCTTCAGATGACCCGATACATCGAGCAGACTGGCACCTTTCTCCGTCAGGCAACCAGCCTTTTCTCCTGCATTCAGCGTGGTGGGGAGGATGTCAAGTAATTGCCAGGGATAGTGCTTAGAGGCAACGAGGGTGTTGAACTTGTCAACCATGGTTGCGTCGTAGGTCTTGGTGTTGGGATCAACGGGAATCATACCTGAAGCGTCGCCGATGCCGAGTACAAATTCGCCAGTCAGCTGCCAATGAACATATCCTGCCAAAGTGGTCAGATATTTGATGTCTTTCACATGTGCCTCTCCATCGAGAATACATTGGTAAAGGTGGCTGATGCTCCAGCGCAAGGGAATGTTGTATTGAAACAGTTTTGA
Organism: Prevotella sp. P5-126; assembly: GCF_002251185.1. NCBI lineage: Bacteria > Pseudomonadati > Bacteroidota > Bacteroidia > Bacteroidales > Prevotellaceae > Prevotella > Prevotella sp. P5-126. The sequence continues at coordinate 59,082 of NZ_NPIZ01000040.1, read as the reverse complement.
AAGTTCGGCAGCAGCCTTCTGCGTATTGGTATTGCGCCAAGTACGGAAGGGCACGAGTATCTGCTCGTCTTGGTTGAATGCCATATAGCCGTGCATCATGGCGCTAAAGCCAAGGCTTGCCAGCGTTTCCAATTCGACATCATATTCCTTGCGTACATTGGCACGGAGGTCTGCATAGCAGTCTTGAAGACCTTTCCAAATGGTGTCGATGCTGTAGGTCCACAGACCGTCAACGAGCTGGTTCTCCCATTCGTGAGCACCTTGTGCTATGGGGTGGTGGTTCTCATCGATGAGAACAGCCTTGATGCGGGTAGAACCAAACTCGATGCCGAGTACAGCCTTACCGCTTTCTATTGTTTGTTTTGCATTATTTGTCATTTTTCTACTGTTTTGTTAATGAAGGATGGAATCCATGAATTGTTGAAGTATGAAATCTATTGTTTCTTCTTCTGGCCATAGTAGGCATTGGGACCATGCTTGCGTGAGAAATGCTTTTCAACGAGCAGGGGATTCATCGTGGTGTCGGGATTGACCGACAGAGAGATGAATGCCATTTTTGCCACTTGTTCCATCACTACGGCGTTATAGACTGCCTGGTCGGCATCTTTACCCCATGAGAAAGGGCCATGGTTCTTGACCAAGACACCAGGGGTGTGGACGGGATTGATATTACCAGAAGAGATGCGGTTGACGATGACAACACCAGTATGGTATTCGTATTCTGCCATCTGGTCGGCTGTCATATCGGCAGTACACGGAATATCATCGTGGAAATAGTCGGCATGGGTAGTACCGATATTGGGAATGTCGCGTCCTGCCTGTGCCCAAGCGGTGGCATAGGTAGAGTGGGTATGGACTACACCTCCGATTTCAGGGAAGGCACGGTAGAGTACCAAATGGGTAGGAGTGTCGGATGAGGGGTTGAGGTTACCTTCCACTACTTTGCCGCTGTGGAGATCTACAACAACCATATCGGATGCCTTCATGGTGTCATAGCTGACTCCAGAGGGTTTGATGACTACCAATCCCTTTTCGCGGTCGATGGCAGAAACGTTGCCCCACGTGAAAATCACGAGATTGTGTTTCACAAGGTCGAGATTGGCTTGGAATACTTTTTCTTTCAGTTCTTCTAACATGATGTTTAGATTTATAAATTAGACAAGGATAACTGTGTCGTGTGACACAGCAATCCTATAGTTTGAAATTAGGATCTTCGTTGTACGCTTTCTTGTTGAAACGGTAGAGATAGGCGCCACGACGTGAACTGGTCTTATCTATCAGTTCTGTCTTCTCGATGAAGTCCATTTCCTTCACGCGCTTACGGAAATTGCGCTTGTCGAGTTCCTCGCCGTTGACAGCTTCATACAGATGTTGAAGTTGGGTAAGGGTGAAGAGACTCGGTAACAGCGTGAAGCCAATTGGTGCGGTGCGAATCTTTTCTTTCATGATGCGACGTGCCTTCTCCACCATTATTTTATGGTCAGAATAGAGTGGGGGGATATTGTCTATGCTCACCCATTCCACGCCATGCTGTTCGCGCAGTTCGTCGTCGTATTGTTTGACGTTGATCAGGGCGTAGTAGGCAATAGAGACCACACGTTCACCCGGGTCACGGTCAACACTACCGAAAGCGCCTACTTGACGCATATATACATTGCGCATACCGGTAAGTTCGTAGAGCACGCGGTCGGCAGCTTCGTCGATGCCCTCATCGAGGTGGATGAAGCCTCCGTAGAGACTCCATTCACCACGCCCAGGATCCATCTGACGTTTGCCGATCAGGATCTTGAGTTCGTTCTGGTCGAATCCGAAAATGATACAATCGACCGATACGAGGACTTTTGTTTTATCTTGATAGAAACTTGTCATAATACTACCAAAGTATGGCGTAAAGCAACAAGGTAATGACACAGATTCCTACGGCACCGTATGTGTAGTTGCGGTCGGTAGAGAAGATAGAGAGATTGATAGGAAGGGCTTTCTCGTCCTTGACCTTATCATGTGAGTTGCTGTAGAGCCATACGGCATTGCAGCCTACGAGTACGCCGAAGAAGATGAATGCCTGGAAACCGATGTCGTTCAGATAGTCGATGAAATTTGTTTCTGGAGACTTCACATCGTGAGTGGCGCCGAGAATTACTACTATTGCAGCCACGATAATCATGGCAAGACCAGCTACTGCCAGGATGCGTGCCCATGTCATCATCTGCTTCTGATCTGCGGCAGAAGGAGTTTCTGCACTTACATATTTCTTATCGAGATATGATACAAGGATGAAGAAGGTGACAAGGATGATGAAAATGTAGGAAGCACGGAACTGGAAGGCTACATCGGGGAAGCAAACCTTGAAGAGTACACCCATGGGGATGGTTAGGATGGCCGTCCATACTGCTGCAGTAGAAGAGGCACGCTTCCACAGCAGACCAAGACCAAAGACGGTGATGATACCTGGATAGATGAAACCTGAATATTCCTGAATGTACTGGAATGCCTGGTCAAGTCCGCCCAGCAACGGTTTAACGGTAACAAGGGCTATAACCAATGACACAACGGCTACGATACGGCCGGTATTTACCAACTGCTTGTCACTCGCACCCTTGTTGATGTACTTCTTGTATATGTCCATCGTGAAAAGGGTTGAGGTGGAGTTGAACATAGAAGCCAAAGAAGAGATGATGGCGGCTACAAGAGCGGCAAAACTCAAGCCCTTGATACCTGTAGGTGTGAAGTTGCGGATGAGCCAAGGATAGGCATCATCGGCAACGTTGATATTGCCTGCCAATTCCATGTTCTTGAAGAATTCGGGATTCTCCATAATATAATAGGCGCAAATGCCAGGAAGTACTACGATGAAAGGAATGAGAATCTTAAGGAAACCGGCGAAGATAAGACCCTTCTTGGCTTCGTTGATACTCTTGGCGGCAAGTCCTTTCTGAATGATATATTGGTTGAAACCCCAATAACCGAGATTGGTAAGCCAAACTCCACCTACTACAGCGGCAATACCAGGAACATTGGCAAAGGCATCAGCATTATGGCTTTGCTGGATGACTAAGTGGAAATGAACATCCTGTGCATGGGCGCCTGTCGTCATGTCGTTATAAACCTGTCCAAGGGCGCCTAATGCGTCGGTTCCCATTACTATACCCATTTCCTGTAATGCGATGTAAGCGGTAATAATACCGCCACCTACGAGGAAGGTGACCTGCATCACATCGGTCCAAGCCACAGAGGCAAGTCCGCCATAGATAGAATAGGTTCCTGCCACAATGAACAATCCGAGGATGATCAACATACGGATAGAAACCTCCATGCCGAAGATGCTGACGCCAAGACCTTGAAGACCGAGAATCTGTTCGATGGCCAAAGCGCCCAGCCATGCTACAGAAGTCAGGTTGACGAAGACATAAAGGAAAAGCCACAGAATAGAGAAGGCAAGGCCTACGCCATCATTATAGCGTTCACGGAGAAATTGTGGAATAGTGAAAATCTTACGCTCAAGCATGACGGGAAGCAAGAACTTTCCAATGACTACCAATGCGGCAGCTGCCATTACTTCATAGGCGGCAATAGCGATACCGTCACGGAATCCTGTTCCTGACATTCCGATAAACTGTTCGGCAGAAATGTTAGCAGCTATCAATGATGCACCTACAGCCCACCATGTTAGTGTGTTGCCAGCAAGGAAGTAGTCGTTGGCACTTTTTTCTTTTCCGTCTTTGTTGCGACTTAAAAATAATCCTAAACCAACCAACAAGATTAGGTAGAATGCGAGAATTACAAAGTCGATGGTCTTGAAACCAGACATTGCAATTGCTCCTGAAATACTATTCATAATAATTATAGGTATATTAGTGAATAAAACATATTATTTGATTGAGAAACGGTAGGCAGCATGACTGTAGTATTTCTCACCGGGTTTAAGTGTGGGCTGAGGCCAGTCTTTCTTATTAGGACTGTCGGGATACTTCTGACTCTCCAAGCAGATGCTTACATGCTTGGGATAGGTAAGACCATGTTTCCGGGCTATCTTCGCATCAGCACCAACCCCCTGGAAGTTTCCAGAATATACCTGAACACCTGGTTCGTTGGTGAACATCTCCATAAAGATGCCACTCTTGGGACTATAGAGTGAAGCACATACCTGTGTATCATCGCCCTTTCCGTCTTTATAAGTGTTCAGACAATAGTTGTGGTCGTAGCCTGTGGCATTCTTGATCTGTTGATAGTCAGAATGGATACTGTCACCTACAGCATGAGGAGTGCGGAAATCCATTGCAGTACCAGCTACAGGAAGAATCTCACCCGTTGTCATGTTGGTAGCGTCAGAGGGAGTGAAATTATCAGCATTAACATAGAGTATTTGGTCATAACAAGGTTTGGTGAAATCACCACTAAGATTGTAGTAGTTGTGGTTGGTCATGTTGATGATCGTTTCCTTGTCGGTAGTGGCTTCCCAAACGATGTCAAGGGTGTTGTCGGCAGTTACCTTATAAGTGGTAGTGGCGGTAACAGTACCGGGGAATCCATTTTCTCCGTCTGGAGCTACGATGGTGAGTTTGAGAATAGAGTCACCAACCTGTTCGGCATCATAGACTTTATGCATCCATCCGGTATTTCCACCTCCGTGAAGGCAATGGAGGGCATTGTTCTGACGCAACTGGTAGGTTGTACCTGAAAGGGTGAACTTACCTTTGTTGATGCGGTTAGCATAACGACCTACACTTGATCCGTAATCAGAAGGTGTTTTGATCGTATCAGCATACTGAGCGATATTATCGAATCCAAGGACAACATCGGTGGGTTTACCGTCTTTGTCGGGCACCACAAGGCTTATCACGCGACCACCATAGTTGGTGATGCAGGCTTCCATGCCATTATTGTTTTTAAGTACATACAGTTTGACGGGCTTTTCTTGAAGGATGGTGTCAAACTTAGCTGTGTCAAGTCCGGAAACTGTTAATGTGGCATTTTGTTTAGAGGCACATGATGCTGAAAAAATGGCAATGGTGCCAAGGCCAATAAGCATTGAATTGATTTTTCTCATTGCGAAGAGTTTTTAGTTGTTAGTTATGTTTTCTAATTCTGCGTGCTAAGTTACGACTATTTTCTGAATTGACAAAGATATTACGGAGAAAAGTGTTGTGCTTACACTATTTTTTATAGTTTCTTGTTACATAGCATAAAAAAACGGAAATGAAATTGATATTCATTTCCGTTTTATAGAGAAATAAAACGCGCTATTCTATACGTGTATTAAAGGGTTGTTTTTCAGACCGGAATACACTTTAAATAGCTGGTTCTGATTAGCAAATCTTACGTGAACCATCGCCGATGACAACATCATAGACTTTTGGTTCGTGGCCGTATTTGGCATTAAACTTCTCTTTTGCTGTGGCGATAAACTGGTTGTAGAGGTCGTTGCGGACAAGGTTGATGGTGCAACCTCCGAAACCGCCACCCATGATACGTGAACCGGTAACTCCACATTCCTTGGCAAGATCATTGAGAAAATCGAGTTCTTCACAAGAAACCTCATAGTCTCTTGACAGACCTTCGTGAGTCTTGTACATCAACTCGCCAACTTTTTCATAGTCGCCTTCGTTCAGAGCATCGCAAACGGCAAGTACACGGTCTTTTTCGCCCAACACGAATTTGGCACGCTTGTAGTCTTCTTCGCCCACTTCGGCTTTGACTTCTTCAAGTTGTTCCCATGTGCAGTCGCGAAGTGTTTCAAACTTTCCTTCTGGATGTTTGGCAGCAATATGGCGAACAACATTTTCACAAGAATTGCGGCGGTCGTTGTAAGGAGATCCTGCCAACTGGTGTTTTACAACAGAATCGAGCAATACCAAACGGTAGCCATCCGGTTTGAATGGGAAATATTCAAATTCGCGAGAACGGCAGTCGAGACGCATCAGACAACCTGCTTTTCCGAATACAGAAGCAAACTGGTCCATGATACCGCATTTCACACCACAGTAGTTGTGTTCTGTAGCTTGACCTGCCAATACCATATCCCACTGGCTTACCTTGTTATCACCGAAGATGTCGTTGAGACCACAGGCAAAGCAACTCTCCATGGCAGCAGAAGATGACATACCTGCACCCAAGGGAACATCGCCTGAGAATGCGATATTGAATCCTTTAACAGGTACTCCGAGCTTTTTCATTTCCAATGCGATACCGTAAATATAACGTGCCCAGCTAGCTTTAGGTCCATTGGGATCAGAGAGTTTGAAATCTACGCGGTCTTTCAAGTCAATGGCATAAGCCATAACGGTATCTTCTGTTCCGTTTGCACGCATTTCTGCAACAACACCTTTATCTACGGCTCCTGGAAAAACAAATCCTCCATTATAGTCGGTGTGTTCACCGATGAGATTGATACGTCCGGGTGATGCATAAACATTACCTTCCTTGCCATCAAAATGCTTGGCAAAACGTGTTCTTACTGATTCGATGTTCATAGTCTTGTTGTTTAAAGGTTTGAAGTATCTTTTTATAATGTGGAACGTGACAAATCATGTTGTCTTAATCCACTTTGATGTCTTTGTTTACGTTCTTGCATCCCCAGATCGCATAGTAGAGGATGTATGCCAACATGGCAACAATCAGCCAATAAGAATTGAGGTAGCTGATTCCAAGCTGTTGAACGAGTACGAGATCCTGGAAGAAAGGCATCATACCTCCACCGAATACCATGACCATGAACAGGCCTGATGCTTTAGCGGTATATTTGCCAAGTCCTTCTGTTGAAAGGTTGAAGATACCTCCCCACATGACAGATGTGCAGAGACCGCAGAGGAAAATGAACACACAAGACAAAGGAACTGTAGCGTTCTCAATCTTGATGATGTTGAGATCGATATTGAGTGTTGTAGTCACATCACCTGTGAAGATGGCAGCGACAATAAGTGCAATACCTACTGTTGAAACGGTAATCATCTGTGCACGGGTAGAAACCTTACCTGAGATAACTGTTGAGATAAGGCGGCCACAGAGCATCAGGAACCAGTAGATACCAGCCAATGATCCTGCAACGGCTGCTGCACCTTCAAATCCTCCTTCACGGCTAATCCATTGGTTCATCATACCAGGAGTGGCAATCTCGATTCCTACATAGAAGAAAATGGCGATGATACCGAGGAGACAATGGCGGAAAGCGAGAGGTGATTTTTCGTATGTTACATTCTTCAAGTCACCTTGAGGCTCGTTAATCTGGATGGCAGAAATGACGAAGAAGGCTGCCAAGAATACTACGATACCTGTAATGATAAGTGGTGCAACATCGGGGAAAGAATCCTTTGTCAAAGTTCCTACGAGGAAACCAGTGAGGATAGGAGTTGCTGTTGCAGAAAGAGAATTGAGGGTACCCCCTGCCTGTACGAGCTGATTTCCGGTGTTACCGCCGCCACCGAGTAGGTTAAGCATGGGGTTTACTACGGTGTTGAGCATACATACGCAGAATCCGCAGATAAGAGCACCGAGTAGGTAAACAAAGATATTGTTGACTACGCCAGAGAGCAGCTGAACACCCAGACCTATTGCACCAATAATAAGTGCGATAAGCGCGGTCTTTTTGTATCCGTACTTGATGAGCATGTTTCCGGCAGGAATACCCATGATGAGGTAGGCAGTAAAGTTCATGAGGTTGCCGGCCATACCTGCCCAGTTGTATGACATACCCCAAATGTTTCCGAAGGGAGCTGCCATGTTTGTTACAAAGCTAATCATGGCAAAGATGAAGAACATTGTGATGATAGCTACGAGGTTCTTCTGGTTTTTGTTTGTTTGTGACATTGGTTTTATAGGATTTTAATGTTGTTAGTAATTACGAAAAATGTGTTTTCGATTATAGAACAATAAGAATTGTGTATTATAATTCTATGTTTTGATTTTTCCTGTTATACAAAGATAGCTATTATACACAAAATGGGTGGCTGATAGCTATCAGCCACTCTTTTTGTTGTTTTATATTATTTTTCTGCTCCAAACTTATAGATGGTTTTCTGCTTGTACTGTTCACCTGGTCGGAGTACTACAGAAGGGAAGTAAGGACGATTTGGAGTATCGGGGAAGTGTTGTGCTTCAAGACAAACAGCACTACGCCAAGGATAAGTTGAACCGTGAGTTCCAGAGATTCCTGATTCGAAATTACCTGTATAGAGTTGGAGTCCTGGTTCTGTGGTATAAACCTCCATGGTACGACCGCTATTAGGCTCTTTTAGTTTAGCGGCAAAACTGAGTTCTCCTTCTTCCTTTTTATTAAGAACGTAGTTGTGGTCGTATCCAGATCCATTTTTCAGTTGCTCGTTGTCGGCGTTGATATCCTGACCGATTGGCTTTGGTGTGCGGAAATCGAATGGAGTTCCTTCGACCTTAAGAATTTCGCCGGTAGGGATTGATACCTTATCAATAGGAAGATAGAAATCTGCGTTGAGCTGTAATTCTACGTTGTCAACGGCAGGTGTGGGGTTAGCAATACCTGCCAATGAGAAAAATGCGTGGTGAGTCAGGTTGATGATGGTCTTCTTGTTGGTTGTGGCAAGATATTCAATAACCAGTTCATTGTTGTCTGTGAAAGTATATTCCACGTTGATGCGACATTCACCTGAGAATCCTTCTTCTCCATACGATGAGATGTATGATAAAGCCAAGGCGCGAGGTCCCATTTGCTTGGCATCCCAGATGCGAGAGTGGAAACCTGTAGGACCGCCGTGCAGATGGTTAGGACCATCGTTGAGAGCAAGCTGGTATTCTTTACCGTTGAGGGTGTAGGAACCTTTGCAAATACGGTTTCCGTAGCGTCCGATAAGGGTTGAGAGGAAAGGCTCTGGGCTATTGATAACATCTTGGATGTTGTCATGTCCCTGAATGACGTTTGCTACTTTTCCGTCTTTATCTGGAACCATGATGGCCACAATTGCTCCACCGAAATTGGTTACTGCTACTTCGTATCCTTTGCGGTTGCGTAGGATATATAAATCTGTTTTTTTCCCGTTTACTGTGGTTTGAAAATCTTTGCGATTCAAACCACACAAATTAACGTTTTCCGTTGTGTTCGCCATAATCAGTTGTTTTTAGTTACTAAATTATATTGCAAAGTAACCAAAAAAAAGTGAGTTTAACAAATTTAATGGCGAAAAATTGAGCAAAAGGAATGTTAAAAACAACTAAATTCCATCTTTGAGCAATTCTCCGACGATATAGTTGCTGCCTCCAACAAATATAACATCGTTGTTTCCTGCAGCTTTCTCTGCTTCGTGATATGCCTCACTTACAGATAAATACGTCTTTCCTTTCAGTTGATACTTCTGTGCCAATGCGAAAATAATCTGCTCGTTGAGTGCTCGTTTTGTTTTGGCTTTAGTAAAATAGTAGATTGCCTCTTTTGGAAGCATCTGAAGTATTGCATCTACATCTTTGTCGTTGACCATTCCAAATATAATATGTAATTGGTGGCAATGGGCAATCACATGGTTTAGCTGTTGGCTGATGAAGTGCCAACCGCCAGGATTATGTCCTGTGTCGCAAATTACATGTGGTGACGAACTTATTGTTTGCCATCTTCCTGCCAATCCTGTGAGCTTCTTGACGTTGTCGAATGCTTTGAGCACATTTCCGCTTGTTGCGTCTTTGTCAATGATCAGATAGCCTTTGTCTTCAAGAATCTGAAGGGCGTGTAATGTGGTATTGATATTCTTTGGTTGGTAGATTCCTCCGAGATCGCAAAATACGTTTCCGTATTTCGCTGTTTCGCATTTGATGTCGCCTTGGTCAGTTATTTCTGCACTTTTGATGAAATTGTCGTCTTCGGCAAAGATGATGGGTGCTTCCATTTCCCGTGCCTTTTCTTCGAAGACAGGTCGTGTCTCGTTTTGGTTTTCTCCGATGATGACCGTTGTGGCATGTTTGATGATGCCTGCTTTCTCTCGTGCTATTTCTGCGATGGTGTTTCCTAAGAATTCTGTATGATCCAGACTGATATTGGTGATGATGGATAGGATAGGGTGGATGATGTTGGTACAATCGAGTCGTCCCCCAAGCCCTACTTCAATAATTGCAATATCAACATTTTGTTCTGCAAAATACTTGAAAGCCATTGCCGTCGTCACTTCAAAGAATGACGGCGACAATGGTTCCCAAAAATTTCTTTCGTCTTCAACGAAATTCATCACATAGTCCTCTGGAATCATCTCGCCGTTGACACGAATTCTTTCTCTGAAATCGACGAGATGTGGAGAGGTGTATAGTCCTACTCTGTATCCGCAGCTTTGTAGTGCTGCAGAGAGCATATTAGAAACGGAACCTTTGCCGTTGGTACCTGCCACATGGATGGTGAGATACTTTTGGTGTGGATGACCGAAATGTTCGTCCAGCGCCAGTGTGTTTTCTAATCCTTCTTTGTAGCCACTCTTTCCTTGAGTTTCGAAAGCTGTGGTTCTGCTGAATAGGTATTCGCAAGTTTCCTGATAGGTCATGGACTATACTTTTTTTATGTGTTTTTGAAACAGAATCAGTTGAAATAATTCTTGAAGCGTTGGAAGATAGATCGCTTGGTTGAAGCGTCACCTTTGAAGTTGTCGCTACTTTTGAAGCTTTCTATTGCTTTCTTTTCATCGCTGCTGAGTGTCTTTGGCACATAAACGCTGATGTTGACAACGAGGTCTCCTGTGCCACGTCCATAGCCCTGTACGGAAGGAAGGCCTTTACCGCGCAGACGGAGAGTCTTGCCAGGTTGTGTGCCTGGTTCGATTTTCACTCTCAGGCGTGTTCCGTAGATGGTCGGAATCTCCACTTCACCTCCAAGTGATGCTGTTGGGAAATCGAGCAATAGGTTGTATATGAGGTCGTTATCGTCGCGTATGAAGGTGTCGTGTTCGATTTCTTCCACATATACTTGAATGTTTCCGTTAGCTCCTTTGTTGTGTCCGGCATTACCCTTGCCAGGAACGTTGACGATCATGCCCTGTGCGACTCCTGCAGGGATGTTGATTTCAACTACTTCTTCACCTTTCTCTACGCCAGTACCGCCACAATATTTGCATTTGTTCTTGATGACACGGCCAGTTCCGCCGCATGTAGGACAAACACCTTGTGTCTGCATCATGCCGAAAAGACTTTGTGTGGTATGTGTGATTACTCCCGAACCATGACATGTGGGGCAGTTTTCTGTGCCGCTGCCGTCTTCTGATCCAGTTCCGTGGCAATGTGAGCAAGGCACGTCTTTGCGCACTTTGAACTTCTTGGTCACTCCTGTGGCGATTTCTTCCAAGGTGAGTTTGACTTTCAGGCGAAGGTCACTTCCTCGATGTTCTTTGGGTCCGGCACTTCTTCTGCTTCCGCCGAATCCTCCGAATCCTCCGCCACCTCCGAAGATGTCGCCGAACATAGAGAAGATATCGTCCATGTTCATACTTTGTCCGCCGAATCCTCCGAATCCTCCCGCACCTTGTGGTCCGTTGAATCCGAATTGGTCGTATTGCTGACGTTTTTGAGGGTCATGGAGCACATCATACGCTTCAGCCGCCTCCTTGAATTTCTCCTCGGCTTCTTTGTCGCCAGGGTTTCTGTCAGGGTGGTATTTGATGGCGATGGTGCGGTAGGCCTTCTTTATTTGGTCTTCTGTGGCATTTTTGTCAATGCCCAGAACTTCATAGTAGTCTCTCTTTGCCATAATTGTGTTGTCTTATTTTTTATTGATTCTATGAATCTTTATTGTCCAACTGCCACTTTGGCATGGCGAATGACTTTGTCGTTGAGTTTGTATCCTGTTTGGATGCAATCGATGACTTTTCCTTTTTTATCGTCGCCCATACCAGGTACCATGGCAACTGCTTCATGTTCGTCGGTATCGAAGTCTGCGTCTGTTGTGTCGATGGTCTTCACTCCGAGCGACTCCAATGCTTTGATACATTTATGATAGATGATTTCCATGCCTTCTCTGAGCACTTTAGGATCGTCCGTCTTGGTGCCATTCTCAATAGCTCGCTCCATATCGTCGATGATGGGCAGGATAGTGACAATTGCCTTCTCGCCTCCGTTGAGTATGAGTTCTGCTTTTTCCTTGATGGTGCGCTTGCGGAGGTTTTCAAATTCCGCAGCCTTTCTCAATACTTGGTCTTTGAGTTGTTCGATTTCCTCTTGCGCAGCAGCCAGCGGATCCTTTTCTTCTTCTTCTTCAGGATTTTCGTTTTCTGCCTGCTGTGTGTTATCAGCAGATTCTTGCTGAGCGGATTCTTGCTGTGTGCATTCCTCCTCTTTATTCATTTCCTGTTCTTCGCAATTTATTTGCTCTTCTTTATTCTCTTTCATAATGTTTTTATTTGTTTTCTTAAGGAACATGCAAATTCTGTGCCATGTTTTCATTTACTCATACATAGACGCGCGTTGTTCCTTGATGGCCTCATCATAAATGTAGTCATCATAGGTTGTCAGTTTGTCAATTGTTCCTTTTGGTGTGAGTTCGATGATTCTGTCGGCAACGGTATTGATGAATTCGTGGTCGTGTGAAGAGAAGAGAATATTTCCCTTGAAGTTGACAAGGTTATTGTTGAATGCCTGAATAGACTCCAGATCGAGGTGGTTGGTTGGTGTGTCGAGGATGATGCAGTTGGCATTTTTTAATTGCATACGTGCAATCATACAGCGCATTTTCTCACCTCCTGAGAGTACGTTGACATGCTTGAGCACATCTTCTTCTTTGAAGAGCATTCTTCCGAGGAACGACTTCATAGTCACTTCGTTACCTTTTCCCCATTGTGAGAGCCATTCCACGAGATTCATATCGGATTCGAAGAAAGAGGTGTTGTCCAACGGCAGATATGCTGTTGTAATGGTAACGCCCCATTTGTATGTTCCTGCATCGGCTTTTCTGTTGTCGTTGATGATTTCGAAGAGAGCAGTCATGGCTTTGGGGTTGTGTGACAGAAATACGGTCTTTTGTCCCTTTTCGATGGTGAAGTTAACATTGTCAAAGAGTACGGTTCCGTCTGTGTCAACAGCCTTGAGTCCTTCTACTTCGAGGATTTGTGTTCCAGGTTCGCGGTCCATAGTGAATATAATTCCTGGATATTTGCGGCTTGACGGACGAATTTCTTCCACGTTGAGTTTCTCCAACATCTTTTTTCGTGATGTTGTTTGCTTTGACTTTGCCACATTGGCAGAGAATCGGCGGATAAACTCCTCCAACTGCTTTCTTTTTTCTTCGTTTTTCATTTTCTGGTTCTGAGCCTGACGGAGTGCCAATTGACTTGATTCATACCAGAAAGAATAGTTTCCTGAGAAAAGGGTGATCTTTCCAAAGTCGATATCGACGGTCTGGGTGGAAACGGCATCGAGGAAGTGACGGTCGTGGCTGACTACCAATACGCATTGTTCAAGGTTTGAAAGATACTCTTCCAGCCATTGTACGGTATCGAGGTCGAGGTCGTTGGTCGGCTCGTCGAGCAGAAGGTTGTCGGGGTGACCGAAAAGTGCTTTGGCCAGCATGACGCGCACCTTCTCGTTGTTTGATATTTCTTCCATCTGCTTGTAGTGCTGTGAGTCTGCCACACCAAGGTTTTGCAAGAGTTGTGCGGCTTCGCTTTCTGCTTCCCAGCCATTCATTTCAGCGAAAGCCATTTCCAGTTCTGCGGCACGGTTTCCATCCTCTTCTGTCATTTCGTCTTTCGCATAGAGTGCTTCACGCTCTTTCATGTTCTGCCAAAGTGGCTGGTGTCCCATAAGGACGGTATCCATTACCGAGAATGCATCATATTTGAAGTGGTCCTGCTCGAGCACAGACATACGCTCGCCAGGTCCTTGTTCGATAGTGCCCTTGTTGGGTTCAAGTTCTCCGCTGATAGCTCGAAGATATGTAGATTTTCCTGCACCATTGGCACCGATAATGCCGTAAATGTTCCCATTGGTAAATTTCATGTTGACGTCTTTGTAGAGCGTCTTCTTTCCAAACTGAATAGCCAAGTTTGTGACTGTAATCATTTCTTCTTTTCTCTTTATTTAAAATATATATTTCTTGCAAAGTTACTGCAAATCAATCGAATTACAAAGAAAAATCCTGCTTTTTTCGTCAATCCATGTGGTTCTTTGTTGAAAATCAGTGAAAACGGGCAAAGAAACGTGGAGAGAGTCGGAAAAAACTCAAATGGTTTGGAAATAATGAAGGAAGAATGGTGGAGCAAGAAGTGGAAGAAATGTAACTAAACTTTTGTGAAAATGAGTCGTGCTAATGAGAAATTATTACTGCTTTTTGGGCTCTGCTCTCGGCTTCGGGAAGCCTTCGGGATGGGTTCGGGATGGGTTCGGGATTTGTGAATATGGAAGTTTATGTTATAGTCCCAAGCAAGTCCCAATTAAGTCCCAATTAAGTCCCATTATCTTTCTACAATCATGCGAACTTGATGGGAGAAGGATGGGAGATGAAGGGGAAGGAGAGAAGAAAAGTAAATGGAAAAACGTAAATCTTAGGTTGTCTTTCCGTCATCGTTTACGTAAAAAAAGACAATATTTTAATATATAATATTTTATAAAACAAAAAAAAATGCTACCTTTGCAAGGTTAAAATTAAAACGAATCAAACTAAAACAATAAGAAATGAAGCAATTCAATGACAAAAACTTCGTTCTTGACAACGAAGTGGCTCAGGACCTCTTCCACAATCATGCGTCCAAAATGCCAATCATCGACTACCATTGCCATCTGATTCCAGAGATGGTAGCCAAGGATCACAAATTCAACAGTATTACTGAACTTTGGCTCGGCGGCGACCACTACAAATGGCGTGCCATGCGTACCAATGGCGTGGATGAGCGCTATTGTACAGGAAAGGACACCAGCGATTGGGAAAAATTTGAGAAATGGGCTGAGACTGTTCCCTATACTCTTCGCAACCCACTTTACCACTGGACACACCTTGAGTTGAAAACCGCTTTCGGAATCGAAAAACTTCTGTCTCCAAAGACTGCACGTGAGATTTTCGACGAGTGTAATGAGAAGCTCAAACAGCCTGAGTTCTCTGCACGTGGTCTCATGAAACACTATAATGTGGAGTGCGTATGTACTACCGATGATCCCGTTGACGACCTTCACAACCACATTGAATATGCAAAGAGCAAGGCAGCCGATGATCCCATGATGATTCCAGCATGGCGTCCTGACAAGGCCATGAATATCGAAAAACCTGATTTTGGCGCTTATGTTCACCAGCTCGAAGAGGTTAGCGGAGTAACCATTACCAAGTTTGCCGATATGGTTGACGCTCTTAAGAAACGTCACGATTTCTTCAGTGCCAATGGCTGTAAACTCTCAGACCATGGAATTGAAGAATTCTATGATGAGGAATATACAGATTCACAGATTGAAGTGATTTTCGAAAAGGCACTTCGTGGTCAGCAGCTCTCTGCCTTAGAGACTCGTCAGTATAAAAACTGTTTCCTGACCATTATGGCAGAAATGGATGCTGATGCAGACTGGACCCAACAGTTCCACTACGGAGCAATCCGCGACAACAACACGAAGATGTATAATGCTCTCGGTCCTGATACCGGTTTCGACTCTATCGGCGAATTCAATACCGCTAAGGCCATGTCGAAGTTCCTCAACAAGCTCAACATGGAAGATAAGCTCACACGTACCATATTATATACGTTGAATCCTTGTGCCAACGAAGTAATCGCTACTATGCTAGGTAACTTCCAAGGCGGAGAACCTGGAAAAATCCAGTTTGGTTCAGGATGGTGGTTCAACGATCAGAAAGATGGTATGGAGCGCCAGATGAACGCACTCTCGGTACTTGGCCTTCTCAGCCGTTTCGTTGGAATGCTTACCGACAGCCGTTCGTTCCTCAGCTATCCACGTCACGAATATTTCCGTCGCATCCTTTGCAATATGCTCGGAAATGACGTAGAAAAGGGACTTCTTCCCGACGATCGCGAGTTGCTCGGAAAGATGGTAGAAGACATCTCTTACAACAACGCAAGAAGATATTTCAAATTCTATTAATAAAAAAATCGGCTATCGTTGCACATGATAGCCGATTTTTTTTTATCTTTGCACCCGAAATAGCGAACACAAACTTTATAAACGAGGAAATATATGTGTGGAATAGTAGGATACATAGGCAACAAACAAGCCTATCCCATCTTGATAAAAGGCTTGCGACGTCTTGAATACCGTGGTTATGATTCTGCCGGTGTTGCCCTTATCAATGATAATGGCAACCTTAATGTCTGTAAGACAAAAGGCAAGGTCGATAACCTGGAGGAATATTGCAAAGACAAGGATGTAAGCGGAACAGTAGGTATTGCTCATACCCGATGGGCTACCCACGGAGAACCATCTGCCGTAAATGCACACCCTCACTATTCTGAATCAAAGAATCTCGCAATTATACATAATGGTATTATAGAAAACTACGCAGACTTGAAGCGTAAACTTCAATCCAAAGGCGTAGAGTTTCGTTCTGATACGGATACAGAAGTACTCGTGCAACTGGTAGAGTATATTATGGAGCATAAGGATGTCGATCTTCTCACAGCCGTACAGGTAGCTCTCTTCCAGGTCATTGGCGCCTATGCAATTGCCATTATCGACAAACGCGACCCCAATCAGATTATTGCAGCCCGTAAGCAGAGTCCACTTGTGGTCGGAATAGGTAAAGACGAATTCTTCTTAGGTTCAGACGCCACACCACTGGTGGAATATACCGACAAGGTCGTCTATCTCGAAGATGGAAATATCGCCGTGATCCGTCGCGGAGAAGAACTCAAAGTGGTAAGTATTTTTGGAGAGGAACAGCAACTCAAGGTGAAAAAGGTGGATATTAACCTTGGACAACTTGAAAAAGGTGGATTCCCACACTTCATGCTTAAGGAAATCTTTGAGCAGCCCGAATGTCTGACCAACTGTATGCGAGGACGCGTCAACGTGGATACCGACAACGTAGTACTCTCGGCAGTAATCGATTATAAGGAACAACTGCTTGATGCCAATCGCTTCATCATCGTAGCCTGTGGTACGTCGTGGCACGCAGGATTGATAGGCAAACAAATGATAGAACAACTCTGTCGCATTCCTGTAGAAGTGGAATATGCGTCAGAGTTCAGATATCGTAATCCCGTCATTACATCAAAAGACGTGGTAATTGCCATCTCACAAAGCGGTGAGACCGCAGACACCCTTGCCGCCATACAACTTGCCAAAGAGCACGGCGCATTTATTTATGGAATATGTAATGCCATCGGATCAAGTATTCCCCGTGCCACAGATACCGGTTCGTATATTCACGTAGGACCAGAGATAGGAGTCGCTTCTACTAAAGCCTTTACTGGACAGGTTACCGTATTGACCATGCTGGCTCTTGCTTTGGCAAAAGAAAAAGGAACAATCTCCACGGAGAATTACATGCATGTGGTGAAAGAACTCCACGAAATACCCAAGAAGATAAAAACAGTACTTCAACTTAACGACCGTATCGCAGATTTAAGTCGTACATTCACCTATGCACGAAACTTCTTATATCTCGGACGTGGATTCAGTTATCCGGTTGCACTTGAAGGAGCCTTGAAACTGAAGGAAATTTCCTATATTCATGCAGAAGGTTATCCGGCTGCAGAAATGAAACATGGTCCGATTGCCTTGATTGACTCAGACATGCCTGTGGTGGTCATCGCAACACATAATGCCATGTACGAGAAAGTATTATCCAATATCCAGGAAGTAAAAGCTCGTAAGGGAAAGGTTATCGCTATTGTCAGTCACGACGACAATACTATCAGCAAAATTGCCGATGAAGTCATCGAACTGCCAGACACCATCGAATGTCTTGAACCGTTATTGACAACAATACCCTTGCAATTGCTGGCGTATCATGTTGCAGTATGTAAAGGTCTTGATGTTGACCAACCCCGTAATCTCGCAAAGTCGGTAACCGTTGAATGATTTCAACAGTTACCGACTTTTTTTTGCGACGTAGTGAAAAGAGAGAAGAACAGACAATACAAACACAAATAAACAAAGGAGACAAAAACGTGGAAGAACTCAAGCACGAATGTGGCGTGGCCATGATCAGGCTACTTAAGCCGTTAGAATACTACGAAAAGAAGTATGGTACATGGGCGTATGGTTTCAACAAACTCTATCTGATGATGGAGAAACAGCACAACCGCGGACAAGAAGGCGCAGGTTTTGCTACGGTAAAACTAAATACTGAGCCCGGAAACGAATATATGTTTCGTGAAAAGGCTGTAGGTAAAGACGCTATCACAGAAATATTCTCGCGCGTAAAACAAGACATGGTTGGAGAACTTTATATGGGCCATCTTCGCTATTCCACTACAGGAAAGTCTGGACTGACTTATGTTCATCCATTCCTGCGACGAAACAACTGGAAGGCGAAGAATCTCTGTATTTGTGGTAATTTCAATATGACAAATATTGACCATGTCTTTCAGAAAATCACAGCACAGGGACAATGTCCACGCATCTATTCAGACTCCTATATCATGCTGGAATGGATGGGCCATCGCCTTGACCGAGAAGTGGAGCGTAACTTCGTAGAAGCTCAACGCCAAGGGTTGGAAGGACGCGATATTACCGATTATATCGATCAACACGTAGAAATGAGTAATGTCCTTCAAACCACGATGCCCGACTTTGATGGAGGATATGTTGTGTGTGGATTGACTGGAAGTGGCGAAATGTTTGCCATGAGAGATCCGTGGGGAATCAGACCGGCATTTTACTATCGTGACGATGAAGTCGTGGCTTTAGCAAGTGAACGGCCTGTATTGCAAACCACCTTTGATATTTCTTCGGATGCCGTCTGCGAACTCAAAGCCGGACAGGCTTTACTCGTCAAGCAGAATGGTAAGGTGGATGTACGGCAAATAATTCCTCAACGTGGCGATAAAGCTTGTTCGTTTGAACGTATTTATTTCAGCCGTGGTAATGATGAGGATATTTATAAAGAACGACTCCTCTTAGGAGAACAATTGACTGGTAGCATTCTCAAGGCTATCGATAAGGATGTCCATCATACGGTATTCTCATTTATCCCCAATACCGCTGAAGTGGCATACTATGGTATGTTGCGTGGTTTCAAACAGTATATCAACCAACGCAAGATAGAGCGTATCTCGAATCTTGGCCACATACCTACTCCAGAGGAATTGGAGGATATCCTTAAAGATTACGTGCGCTCGGAAAAGGCGGCATGGAAAGATATTAAATTGAGAACCTTTATTACCGAAGGAAATTCTCGTAACGACTTGGCTTCACATGTCTATGATGTAACCTATGGGATTCTGGAACCTCAACGCGACAATCTCGTCATTATCGATGATTCTATTGTGCGAGGAACAACCCTGAAGGAAAGCATCATAAAAATACTCGCGCGACTTCAACCCAAGAAAATCGTTATCGTTAGTAGCGCTCCACAGATTCGTTATCCAGACTATTATGGTATCGACATGGCGCGCCTTGAGGAATTTTGCGCCTTCCGTGCGTGCATCCAACTGTTGAAAGACAGACATATGGAGTCTCTCATAGATACGGTTTATCGGAAGTGTAAAGACGAACTTCAGAAAAACGACGGAAGCATGGAGTGTGCTGTCAAGGAACTCTACCGTCCGTTTACCGTAGAAGAACTCAACGTTAAGATGGTTGAAATGTTGTGCCCTGCTGATGTGGAAACACCTATAGAACTGGTATTCCAAAGCATAGAAGGCCTTCATAAAGCTTGTCCCAATCATCATGGCGATTGGTATTTTACAGGCGACTATCCAACGCCAGGAGGTACAAGACTCTGCCTCAAGGCATTCGTGAACTATATAGAAAATGTATATAATCAGGAAACAAAATAATAAATAATGAAAGACGTAACACTTGTTCTGGAAGACGGAACGCAATTCAAAGGAAAATCATTCGGCTATGATGCACCAGTAGCAGGAGAAGTCGTGTTCAACACGGCTATGATGGGCTACCCCGAGTCATTAACAGACCCATCTTATGCCGGACAACTCATGACGCTTACATATCCGTTGGTTGGAAACTATGGAGTACCTCAGTTTTCTTTCGAAAAGAACGGCCTACCGACCTTCATGGAAAGCGACCGTATCTATGCTTCTGCTATTATCGTAAGCGATTATAGTGAGCAATATTCCCATTGGAATGCTAACGAAAGTCTTGCCGACTGGTTGAAGAGAGAAAAAGTACCTGGTATAACAGGTATTGACACCCGCCAATTGACAAAGGTTCTTCGTGAACATGGTGTGATGATGGGTAAAATACTCATGGACGACGAACCTGACAATATTCCAGAAGCCGATTATGAAGGTGTGAATTTCGTGGATCGTGTTTCCTGTAAAGACATCATCCGATATAATGAAGGCGCAGGACGAAAAGTGCTACTCGTCGATTGTGGAGTGAAAGCCAATATCATTCGTTGTCTTATCAATCGTGGAGTGGAAGTTATTCGGGTGCCATGGAACTACGATTATACCGGAATGGAATTTGATGGACTCTTTTTGGCTAACGGACCTGGCGACCCTGACATGTGTGGAGATGCCGTCGATATTATCCGCAAACAAATGTCTATGAGCCGTAAACCTATATGTGGAATCTGCATGGGAAACCAATTGTTAGCTAAGGCAGGTGGCGCCTCAATCTATAAGTTGAAATATGGACATCGCAGCCACAACCAACCAGTTCGCGAAGTAGGTACCAACCGTTGTTATGTGACCAGTCAGAACCATGGTTATGCCGTTGATGCTTCTACATTAGGAAAAGAATGGCGCGAACTCTTTGTCAATATGAACGACGGTTCTAATGAAGGCATTCGCCATCAGACCAACCCTTGGTTTAGCAGCCAGTTCCATCCTGAGGCTTGTTCTGGACCAGTCGATACTGAGTTTATGTTCGACCGCTTCGTAGAGGCATTATAATCCATCAAACCATTTTTTGTAATAAGAACAATAATGAAATACGATAATATCAAAAAAGTATTGCTCCTTGGAAGTGGAGCGCTCAAAATCGGAGAAGCTGGAGAATTTGATTATTCTGGTTCACAAGCCCTTAAAGCATTACGCGAGGAAGGGGTGAAAACCGTACTTATCAATCCGAATATTGCTACCGTACAGACATCAGAAGGGGTAGCCGATGAAATATACTTCTTACCCGTTCAACCTTATTTTGTTGAACGTGTGATAGAAAAAGAACGACCAGACGGTATCCTGCTTTCTTTTGGTGGTCAGACCGCGTTGAACTGTGGCGTAGAACTCTATCAGAGTGGAGTGCTCGATAAATATGGCGTACGCGTATTAGGAACTCCCGTACAGGCCATTATGGATACAGAAGACCGCGAACTCTTTGTGGAGAAACTCGATGAAATCAACGTAAAGACTATTAAGAGTGAGGCTTGTGAAAACATAGAACAAACACGCAAAGCTGCTGCGGAATTGGGCTATCCTGTCATTCTTCGTGCAGCATACGCACTTGGCGGATTAGGTTCTGGTTTTGCCGATAATGAAGAAGAACTCAACAAACTTGCTGAAAAAGCGTTCTCTTTCTCTCCACAGGTATTGGTCGAGAAATCTCTCAAAGGTTGGAAAGAGATTGAATACGAGGTGGTGCGAGACCGTTACGATAATTGCATTACCGTCTGCAATATGGAAAACTTCGACCCGCTGGGAATACATACGGGCGAATCAATAGTTGTTGCTCCTTCTCAGACCTTGACAAACTCAGAATATCACAAACTCCGTGCCCTTGCCATCAAGATTATCCGTCATATCGGAATTGTTGGAGAATGTAATGTACAATACGCTTTCGACCCACAGTCGGAAGACTATCGAGTGATTGAGGTTAATGCACGCCTGAGTCGTTCTTCTGCTTTGGCATCTAAAGCGACTGGTTATCCCTTGGCATTTGTGGCTGCCAAACTTGGTATGGGTTATGGACTCTTTGAACTCAATAATTCGGTTACCAAAACGACAAGTGCATTCTTCGAACCTGCCCTTGACTATGTGGTCTGCAAAATTCCACGTTGGGACTTGTCCAAATTCCGTGGTGTTGACAAGGAACTTGGATCATCTATGAAGTCTGTAGGTGAGGTCATGGCTATCGGACGTACCTTTGAAGAGGCTATACAGAAGGGACTGCGCATGATAGGACAGGGAATGCATGGTTTCGTGGAAAACAAGGAACTGAAGATTGAGGATGTTGACGCGGCCCTCCGTGAACCTACCGATAAGCGCATCTTCGTCATTTCAAAGGCTATGCATCTTCCGCAATATGATATTGACCGTATTCACGAACTTACCCGTATCGATAAGTGGTTCCTCTACAAACTGAAACACATCATAGATATCGACGAGGCGTTGAAAGGCCTGAAAAATAATGATGGTACATCGGCAGAAAAACTTGATGCGACATTACTTCGTGAGGCAAAAGTCTATGGATTTACCGATTTCCAAATTGCACGTGCCATCGGACTTGAGGATACCATGAACAATATGCATGAGGCTGTACTTGCTGTTCGTAAGATACGTAAGTCGATGGGTATTGTTCCCGTGGTTAAACAGATAGACACGCTTGCTGCGGAATATCCTGCCCAGACCAATTATCTTTATGTGACGTATAGTGGGGTGGAAAGCGATATTCAATATGAACAAGATGGAAAGAGTATTATCGTACTTGGCTCAGGAGCTTACCGCATCGGTTCGAGTGTAGAGTTCGACTGGTGTGGTGTGCAGGCTCTTAATACCATACGCAAGGAAGGTTGGAGAAGTGTCATGATCAATTATAATCCGGAAACGGTTTCTACCGATTATGATATGTGCGACCGCCTGTATTTCGACGAACTGACCTTCGAACGCGTCATGGATATTATTGACCTCGAACAGCCTCATGGTGTCATCGTATCGACTGGTGGACAGATTCCTAATAATCTTGCCATGCCTTTGGCAGAACAGCACGTGCCGATTCTGGGTACGTCTGCCATCGATATTGACGGCGCAGAAGATCGTGCAAAGTTCTCACAGATGCTCAACGAACTTGGAGTCAACCAACCTGAATGGAGCGCTTTGACCTCGATGGATGACATAGACCGTTTTGTGGATAGGGTAGGATTCCCAGTTCTCGTGCGCCCATCGTATGTGTTGAGTGGAGCGGCCATGAATGTTTGTTCCAATCGTGAAGAACTTGAGCGCTTCCTCCAGTTGGCTGCAAATGTGAGCGAAGACCACCCTGTGGTTGTTTCCAAGTTTATCGAACATGCCAAGGAAATAGAAATGGATGCTGTTGCTAAAGATGGCGAAATATTTGCCTATGCCATTTCAGAACATATCGAGTTTGCTGGCGTCCATTCTGGAGATGCTACGATTCAGTTCCCTCCACAGAAACTTTATGTAGAAACAGTTCGCCGCATCAAGCGCATCAGTCGCCAGATTGCCAAAGCGCTTCACATCAACGGACCTTTCAATATTCAGTTCATGGCACGTGATAATGACATTCTCGTGATTGAATGTAACTTGCGCGCCTCACGCTCCTTCCCGTTTGTATCAAAGGTGTTGAAAATCAACTTGATTGAGCTTGCCACTAAAGTAATGCTTGGTCTTCCTGTTGAGAAACCTCATAAAAACCTTTTCGACCTCGATTATGTAGGTATCAAAGCCAGTCAGTTCTCGTTCAACAGATTGCAGAAAGCTGATCCTGTACTTGGCGTTGATATGGCTTCAACAGGTGAGGTGGGATGCTTGGGTGACAATACATCTACGGCTTTGCTGAAAGCCATGCTGAGCGTGGGACATCGCATTCCGAAAAAGACTGTCCTCTTATCTACAGGTACACCTAAACAGAAAGCTGAAATGATTGATGCTGCCCGTATGTTAGTAGATCATGGCTACAAGCTCTATGCTACAGGTGGAACATCACGCTATCTGACAGAAAATGGTATAGAAAACACGACTGTCTATTGGCCCAGCGAATCAGACAAACAGCCACAGGCTCTTACACTCCTCCATGACCACAAGGTGGATATGGTAGTCAATATCCCCAAAAATCTGACCGAAGGAGAACTGAGTAATGGTTATCTCATCCGTCGTGCCTCCATCGATCTCAACGTGCCGCTCATTACCAACAGTCGATTGGCTTCTGCTTTTATCCAGGCGTTCTGTACGGTATCGTTAGACAATATAGGAATCAAGTCTTGGAGAGAGTATTGACAAAAATAATTATGTAAACATTTGGCAGGTTGCCAAATGTTTACTATATTTGCACAGTCAAAACTCTTAAAGATTATAAAACTATGGAACTTGGTGACATACTTGAATCTAAAATAAACCGAAGTGACTATAAGATACTTATTGTCGATGATGTGACGAGTAACGTGTTGCTATTGAAGATTCTTCTGACCAATGAGAAGTTTCAAATATGCACAGCGTCTAACGGCCATCAATGTGTAGAAGTGGCACGTAGCGAACATCCTGACTTGATATTGCTCGATGTAATGATGCCCGAACTCAACGGATTTGACACGGCGGTTATATTGAAAAAAGATCCCCTGACAGCAGATATACCTATTATATTTCTGACGGCTCTCAATAGCCCAAGTGATCTTGTACATGGATTCCAAGTTGGAGCTCATGACTTTTTGACGAAGCCTTTCAATAAGGAAGAACTGATCATGCGCGTCATGCACCAGATTTCATTGGTGGCAGCCAAACGCTATATTATAGAGCAAAATGAAAAGCTCAAGCGGATCATTTCTAACCGTGATAAGATGTATTCAGTAATCGCACATGACTTGCGTTCGCCTATGGCATCCATCCGTATGGTACTTAACCTCTGTGTCAACGTGGTGACGCCGGATATGGTTGGCGAGGAGATCTTTGGTTTGCTCGATAAGGCCAATCGTGAATCAGAAGAGACTCATGACTTGCTTGACAACCTGTTGAAGTGGACCAAGAGTCAGACTGGACGCCTTGAAGTGGCTTATCAGAATCTCGAACTCGATGATATCGTTCCTGGTGTGGTTGATATCTTCACGATGATTGCTGAGATGAAGAAGATCAAACTTCAGTATATTCCTTCTGAGGAGCATCTGAAAGTACGAGCTGACAACGATATGATGAAAACCGTGGTGCGCAACTTCATTTCAAACGCTATTAAGTTTACCCCAGAAGGCAAGGGAATCGAGGTATATTATAAGAAGTCTGGCGAGTTTGCCAAAATCAGCGTTCGCGACCATGGTGTCGGAATTGCTCCAGAACGTATTGATACCTTGTTCCATAAAGGAGAAACCACTTATGGTACAGGTGGTGAGGAAGGTTCTGGACTTGGACTCCAGCTTTGTGCAGATTTCGCTCGCAAGAATGGTGGCGACGTGATGGTGGAATCAACCTTAGGAGAAGGCTCTACCTTCAGTTTCTTAGTACCGTTGTTGAAAGAAGAAGCATAATATTGTAATCATACATTTTGATTATTACAATAAAATACAGACAGGGGCATCTTTTGAATGATCGCCCCTGTTTGTGTTTCGTGAACTTATGACACTTTATTCTTCTTCGGGATGTTTTGGAAATGTCTTCGGGTTAATACGATCCTATGCTTACCTCTTCAATAAGTCTCTTCTAAGTACTATAAAAATGGGAGTTTAATGGGACTTACTTCCTATATAAATATAAGTAAGCATAAGGTGCCACCTCTGTCATGTAGGAAGCCGTAATGAATGACTTATTTAAAGAAATGATGAAAAAAATTACTCTTTTCTTGCATAATACAAGGAAATATGTTATCTTTGCCGAATAGAAAAATCAATAACAATAATTAATAAACAAACATCAAAGCTAACTTATGAGCCAAAAAAGAGTTTATACCTTTGGTAATGGAAAAGCTGAAGGTAATGCAAAAATGCGTGAACAACTTGGTGGTAAGGGTGCCAACCTTGCCGAAATGAACCTTATTGGAGTGCCTGTGCCTCCAGGATTCACCATTACTACTGACTGTTGCAATGAATACTATCAGGTAGGACAAGAGAAAATCATGCAGTTGCTTAACGATGATGTCATGGCTGCTGTCAAGCACATCGAGGAACTGATGAACTCTAAGTTCGGAGACAAAGAAAATCCATTGCTCGTGTCTGTTCGTTCTGGAGCACGTGCTTCCATGCCTGGTATGATGGATACCATCCTGAACCTTGGTCTTAACGACGAGGTGGCTGAAGGATTGGTAAAGAAGACAAACAACCCTCACTTCGTTTATGACTCATATCGCCGTTTCGTACAGATGTATGGCGACGTCGTACTCGAAATGAAACCTGTGAATAAAGAGGATATCGATCCGTTTGAGGAGATTATCGAACAAGTGAAGGCTGAGCGTGGTGTGAAACTCGACAAAGACCTTTCTGTGGATGAGTTGAAGAAACTCGTTCAGCTGTTTAAAGCAGCTATCAAGGAACGTACAGGCAAAGTATTCCCAGACAATCCTATTGAACAGCTGTGGGGTGCTATTTGTGCGGTGTTCCGTTCATGGATGAACGAACGTGCCATCCTCTATCGTAAGATGGAAAGCATTCCAGACGAGTGGGGTACAGCTGTTTCGGTAATGGCCATGGTATTCGGTAATATGGGTGAGACTTCAGCTACTGGTGTATGCTTCAGCCGTGATGCCGCTAATGGTGAAAACGTATTCAATGGTGAGTATCTCGTTAATGCACAGGGTGAAGATGTTGTGGCTGGTATCCGCACACCACAGCAGATTACAAAGCTGGGGTCACAGCGTTGGGCAGAACGTGCAGGAATCTCAGAAGAAGAGCGTGTCGCTAAATATCCTTCAATGGAAGAAGCTATGCCAGAGATTTACGCACAGCTTAACGGCATTCAGGAGAAACTCGAAGAGCACTATCGCGATATGCAGGATATGGAGTTCACCGTACAGGAGGGCAAACTCTGGTTCCTTCAGACCCGTAACGGAAAACGTACAGGTGCTGCCATGGTGAAGATTGCCATCGACCTGCTTCACGAAGGAAAAATCGACGAGAAGACCGCTATCATGCGTTGTGAACCACAGAAGCTTGATGAACTGCTTCACCCCATCTTTGATAAAAAAGCTCTTACCACAGCAAAAGTTATTGCACAGGGTCTGCCTGCATCTCCAGGAGCAGCATGCGGACAGATTGTATTCCATGCTGACGATGCACAGGAATGGCATGAAGATGGCCACAAAGTGGTACTTGTACGTATTGAAACCTCTCCAGAAGACCTCGCCGGTATGTCTGCCGCAGAAGGCATCCTGACAGCACGTGGCGGTATGACCTCTCACGCTGCCGTTGTAGCACGTGGCATGGGTAAATGCTGTGTATCAGGTGTAGGTTCACTCAATGTTGATTATCATGCTAAGACCGTTGAGATTGACGGAGTCGTATATAAAGAAGGTGACTACATCTCACTTAATGGTACCACAGGTCAGGTTTATGCAGGCGAAGTACCTACCAAGGCTGCAGAACTGAGTGGCGACTTCAAAGAACTCATGGACCTTTGCGATAAATACACCAAACTTCAGGTTCGTACCAATGCAGACACTCCACACGATGCACAGGTTGCACGTCAGTTTGGTGCCAAGGGTATTGGTTTGACTCGTACCGAGCACATGTTCTTCGAGGACAAGAAGATCGTGGCTATGCGTGAAATGATCCTTTCTGATAGTATCGCAGGACGCGAAAAGGCACTCGCCAAACTTCTTCCTTATCAGAAAGCTGACTTCAAGGGAATTCTTGAAGCAATGGACGGTCTGCCCGTAAATATCCGTCTGCTCGATCCACCTCTCCACGAGTTCGTTCCCCACGATATCGAAGGTCAAAAAGTAATGGCCAAGGAGATGGGCGTAGATCTCGCCACCATCCAGCGTCGTGTGGATTCTCTGGCAGAGAACAACCCGATGCTTGGACATCGCGGATGTCGTCTTGGTATTACCTTCCCTGAAATTACAGCCATGCAGACCCGTGCTATTCTCAGCGCAGCATGTGAACTGAAGAAGGAAGGAAAGAATCCTATGCCAGAGATTATGGTTCCATTGATCGGTACCATCAAGGAGCTCAAACAGCAGAAGGATGTTATTCAGTATGCTGCCAAGGAGGTATTTGCTGAATATGGCATCAAGGTAGAGTTTGAGATTGGTACTATGATTGAGATTCCACGTGCTGCCCTTACAGCAGGTCTTATTGCCAGCGAAGCACAGTACTTCTCATTCGGTACTAACGACCTTACCCAGATGACCTTCGGTTACAGCCGTGACGATATTGCTTCGTTCCTGCCTGTATATCTCGACAAGAAGATTCTTAAGGTTGACCCATTCCAGGTACTCGACCAAGAGGGTGTAGGCCGTCTCATCAAGTATGCCGTTAAAGAGGGTCGCGAAACACGTCCTGATCTCCGTTGTGGCATCTGTGGTGAGCATGGTGGTGAACCAAGTTCTGTGAAGTTCTGTGCCAAGATTGGTATGAACTATGCATCATGTTCTCCTTTCCGCGTGCCCATCGCAAGACTTGCTGCCGCGCAGGCAGCTGTAGAGGAATAGACGAAAGATGCTGAAAATCAGTTAAATACAAGACAAGGATCTGGCAACAGGTTCTTGTCTTGATTTTAGCTAATATTTTGCATGTTACGTCTGCAAGACGCGTGTATATATGAATGCAGAGCAGAGATAATAGGTGTTTTAGGCTCTATGTAATACAAGACTGTCATGTCACTCGAAATGTCGGATAATCCATAATAATATTGATATTGGAAATGCGTAAAAAGATAGTATTATTTCTTCTTTGTATTGTACTCTTTGTTCCTGATTTAAGAGCACAACAGGTTCAAATGCAGCAGCGATTCGAGTCTGCATACAAAGAAATTGTAGATATGCTTGAAGACAAGAAGCCACTATCTATTAAAAGGAGTGTGTTTCTTGCTGAATGGGCGTATCTTGATGGGCATCTCGATTATGAGCAAGATTTTTGTGAACCGTTGCAAAGAGGGGCACAATACATGAGGAGACTAATCACTGCTAATAAGTGGGAAAATTATAAGACTGCAAAACAGATTGCAATCTGTACATTCTTCTTTCAATCATTATCAGGAAATAATTATACTATATTTTCTTATGATTTTAGTACTGAGTATCCTGACGAAGATTGGCATCATCAATTAGTATCAAGAACCCTAAAGACGCATAAAGGACAATGCCATTCGCTCCCATGGGCTTTCAAACTGTATGCAGAAGAACTTGGAGCAAAGGCTTATATAGCACATGCCCCACGACATTGCTTCATTATGTACAAGGATGAAGATAATTTGTTTCCTGAAGACTGGGTGAATGTTGAGGTTACTGCCCAACAGTATCAACCGACTTGGGGGATAAAAGAACATTTTGAGATAGAAGATTCAGCAATTATTGCAAAAACATACCTTTCGCCGTTAACAGATAAAGAAACCGTTGCCTGCCAATTAAGTGACTTGGCTTTAGCATATTATCATAAGTTTTCGCGTTATGATGAGTTTACACTAAAATGTGTAGAAACTTCGTTGAAATACTATGCAATGAATCCTAATGCGATAATTACTAAAGGTAAATCCTTGGATACGCTACTACAGAGGCATCTTGAACAAAATGGGCATCTTCGAGATGATTATACAGATGAGAATGATGCTCAATCTAAGCAATGTCTACAAGACCTAAGAGCAACTCATTGGACTCAAGAAACAGAGGAACTACGGAATAAATTGAAGCAGACTCCAGAAGATATGGAGAGAATTCGAAAGAATGTACAAATTATAAAATAAAGTCATTATGAACAGATTAAAGAAAGTCTTAATTTCAGTTGCTATTTCAATAGTAACCGTAAATGCAAATGCATGGCCCTGGATTTCGCCGTATGCTTATTGTTTCGGAAATCCAGTAAATTGTATTGATCCTGATGGAAGAAGCACATGGGTAATTAATCAAGGAGATGGAAAATATCAAGTTGTAGGTGGTAATCTAAACGATAAGGATAAAAACATTTATGTTGGTTCATTTAATAAAAAGGGAGAATTTGTTCGTGGCAATTCCATTGGAGTAACTACATCAATGACATCATTCTATAATAGTGAAGCTCAAGGTGGAGGTCAATGGAGTGTCGGAAGTATTATTGACACAAATGATAGGAGTGGCGACAAATTCCTTGAAAAAATCATTTCTAATAATCCTCCAATGATAGATGATTACATGATGAATGCACGAAATAATAAGCCTTATGATTTTAAAGTGACAAATGGAACAAACAGTCCAATAAAAGGTATAGACATCTATCGCGGTATGCCTGTAGGAGAGAATGGAAAAGGACAAACTATTTATACTTCTGCCAGGGATATAGGAAACATAGCAGCAGGATATGTTGCAGGAGTAAATGGAATGTCTTGGGAGGCATCGAGAATAGCATTTGATTCATACCAAGGTGGAATGGAGGGTAAATCTACAAGAAATGCCGAAAGGTATGGATGGACTATGGGATACAACAATGCGAGCTATAACAAAAAAATGGATAACCTTTTGAGGTCAGTGGGAAGTTCTATAAAATCCCTGTGGAATTACTTTATTAAATGAAAAAAAAGATATATATATTGGTCCTGTTTTTTTTACCAGTAGTGATATATATGTCACTTCCATATATCACCTTATCGTCTAATGATCGCAAATTTGAGGCAATATTTGATAGAGGTGGATGGCGCATAGAAATGAAAGAGCAAAAACAGGACTCACTTTTGTTTTTTACTATCCATCAAGCAGGGAAGATAAAAAGTGACAGTATATCATTCTATGTTCACAATAATTATTGCAGTGATGTTATATCTTTTCTTTTTGTAGAAGGCGTGGATACTGTCTATATTCGGAAAGGGCGTGAGTTCAAGGAATTGTTTTCTTTAGAAGAACAAAGTTCACATTCCATGGCTCCAAAAGACTTCCCTGTAAACAATCCAGTTATCGGAAAACTGCCCTTTAAGTGTAAACTAGTGGCTTTTTCTGATCCGAGATTTTTTATATACGACAAGAATAAGTGCACATACATTCCGAAAGATGACATAACTCATGTAATCACGTTGTTTCATAATACAGAAAGAGGGGACTCTTACACTCTTTGTGATGTTATGCGTACTGACACGTTGGAAATAAATATTATTCAAAAGCATTAAAAAGTAAACCTTTAAAAAGTAAGGATTAGATGATGGAATATTTTATTATGTAAGTGAATATTCTTGCAAGAGAATACGAGTCTGCAACGTGCAGAACGTGCAGAATGCACGAAAACTGCATCTCAAATGTTGACCAGTCCTTATGTATATTATCGATTATCAGAAAGTTATCTTTCGTATTAGCCGCCGCGCAGGCAGCTGTCGAAGAATAGACAGAAAATGCTGAAATTCAGTAGTATAAATGGTAAGCGTCTGCGTGACAGACACTTACCATTTCTTTTTGCGTTCATTCTGTGCGTTTCATTTGCAGAATAAGACGTCGAAAACAGGCAATATGTTTCCCAAATTTGAGGGTGCTGTTACTACAATTTTATTACGGGAGTTTCCCCCGATGCTTTTAGGGAAAATCATACATCAGATTATGGTTTTCCCCTTGTTGTTTTCAGCTATTCTCCCTATCTTTGCACTACGTTAGAAGAAAGGCTGCACTCGACAATTTGAAAGCAAGCTTTCATTGTACTCGTTTGCACTTTCTTTGCACCAGAAATAAATGCAGTAATAACCCTTTAAAGAGAAGATAGTTATGAAAAGAATGATTATGACATTGGTAGCAGTATGGATGATGATTACATCTATGAATGCTCAGAGACTGACAAATATTCAGGCAGAAGCCCGTTTTATCACAGATAAGATGGTGGTGGAACTGGGATTGAGCAGCGCCCAGCGCAACAGCATCCTGAACATCAATCTTAATTATCTCAATAGCATCCGCAGCTATCGCGACATCGATGCCTACGGCTGGCATTACCGCAACAAGCAGCTCAAGCGCATGATGACCGCCAGACAATGGAAGAAATTTAAGAACTCATACTATTTCTATCGCCCTATCGGCTGGCAGAATCATGTGTATGTTCACCATATTTACACCAAGTATCCAAAGCATAACTGGGGACACGACAAGCGCCGCCCTCGCCCTGAGTGCAGCTACGGAAGACCAGGATGCCCAGGCGGAACCCATGTAACTTATGGACCAGGAAAGCCGTGTAAGCACCACAAGCATCACAAGCACGATAAGAAGTGGAAGCACGACAAGAAGAAGTGGAAGCACGATAGAGATTGGGATGATGACTAAGATTAAGACAAACATTCGATGATAAAACAGAAGAAATCCAAGCTAGAGATCATTCTCCGGCTTGAATTTCTCGTTAAATAAAAACTAACTATGCCGACTAACTAATCATTAATCATTAATAACTAACAAAACGTCTTCCACAATCTGCTCATCGAGCAGGCGATTATCCGAAAGCAACTTCTTCACATCGTATCTGTCATAGAGTCCCTTCCTGATGCCGCCCACCATCACCTTCATATCTGAAGTGCCATAGTAAGAGGCGATACGCTCGCCGAATCCGCCATCCTTCGATCCATCCTCCAGAGTTACCACCAGCTGATGGTTTGCCTTCAGACTATCCAGCACTTCGGCATCCACCTCGTTCAGATAACGTGGATTGATGAGCGTAGCATCGATGCCCTTATCAGCCAACAGGCGGACTACATTCTCGCCCTTCTGATAGAACGAACCGGCGGCGATGACTGCCACCTTCTCGCCCTGGTGCATCACCTTGTACTTTGCCTTGTAACCATATTCAGCATCAACGGCTTCGGACGTATGAACCACACCATTGCTTGGCACGCGGATGGCGATAGGTTTCTTATCCTGCAGAATGCTCCAGCGGAGCATGGCTAAATACTCCTCGCAGGTGGTTGGAGCCAGATAGATGAGCCCCGGAATACTGCAGAGCATCGGAATATCGAAAAGGCAGATGTGGGTGATGTCGTTCATCGAGTTCACTCCGCCTCCTACCACGTTGATTACGGCTGGGTTGGAATTGATGCAGAGGTCTTGCGCTATCTGGTCGTAGGTACGTTGGATGAAGGTGCTGTAAACGGTCCAGACAGGATGCAATCCACCCTTCGCCATTCCCGAAATCATGGCCACCGCCTGCTCTTCGGCGATTCCCATATCGATGTGCTGCTTGCCAGCCAGTTGGCGCTTATCGGCAGTAAAACCACCTGCGGTAGGAGTACCGGCGGTTACGGCGATTAGGGTCTTATCCTGCTTCATCTCGCCCAGCATCCAGTCGGAGAATAATGTGCCGTAATCCTCTGTTGGAGCAACCACCGGGAGAGTTCCATCGGCATTCTTTCTTGGTCGGCTGCCGTCTTCCAGATTGAAAGGCATTCCCCAATGCCATGCCTCCTTGTTGGTTACGGCTGGCGCAAATCCATGACCTTTCTCTGTGTGAATGTGAACCACGGTAGGCTTATCCGTATCCTTCACGCTCTTGAAAATCTGGATGAGTTTTTCGATGTCGTTACCCTCTTCCAGGTACTTGTATTCAAAGCCCCACGCCTTGAACCAGTTGTGCTTGCAGGTGCCGTTGCTCTGGCGCAAGGCACGCAGGTTCTTATAGATTCCGCCATGATTTTCGGCGATAGACATTTCGTTGTCGTTTACCACGATGATGATACCCGTGCCGAGTTCCGAAGCCTCGTCTAGTCCCTCGAAAGCCTCGCCGCCAGAAAGTGAGCCGTCGCCGATAATGGCTATGATGTTCTCATCGGTTCCCTTGATGTCGCGCGCCTTTT
This sequence comes from Prevotella sp. P5-126, assembly GCF_002251185.1. NCBI lineage: Bacteria > Pseudomonadati > Bacteroidota > Bacteroidia > Bacteroidales > Prevotellaceae > Prevotella > Prevotella sp. P5-126. Next base: position 25,219 of record NZ_NPIZ01000040.1, on the reverse strand, counting down.
GCAAACCGGTGGCAAGACTCACGGAAGTTGAAGTATGCCCCACCTCGAAGTTATCATATTCCGGACATTCGGCAGGAGAAGAATAGCCCGAAATGGCATTCATGTCATCCACATCGCCGAGGAATCCCGCAGCGCGCCCGGTAAGCACCTTATGCGGATAGCATTGGTGGCTTACGTCAAACACGAGCTTATCCTTTGGCGCATTAAAAACGTAGTGAAGCGCCACGGTAGCCTCCACGAATCCCAGGTTCGGCCCCACATGACCGCCATGCTTGCTCACACGGTTCAGCACAGCCTGTCTGGTTTCATCAGCCACAACCTGCAACTCCTTCAAATCCAGCTTCTTCAAGTCGGTTGGCGACTTTATTTTCTCAATATACATATTTTTTATACTTATAGTTATGATTATATGATGATCATCATTTCCGGGTGCAAAGATACGAAGAATCCAGGAAACACGCATTACCCAAACTACAGAAAAAATGAATGATTTTCCGGAAAACTCATCTTGGAAATCAGCCTGCTGCCTTATCCCTATCCTTCAGAATCACAGCCATGTTATCCAGCGCCCATTCTATCAGATGAGCCTTTCTTACTCCTGATGGAGCAACCTGCGTTGAAGCTGTGAAAGCTGCCATCGCTGCAGGCTACACCCACATCGACACCGCTGCTGTCTATAAAAATGAGAAGAGCGTGGGCGAGGAAATCAAGGAAATTGGAATCAAACGTGAGAATCTCTTTGTTACCAGCAAGGTTTGGAACACGGAGTGTGGCTACGACAAGACCTTGAAGGCGTTTGACAAGACTTTGAGCGATTTAGGTCTCGATTATCTCGATCTCAACCTCAGCCATTGGCCAGCCAACGAGTTGCAGTTTGGCAAGGATGCAAATCAGCAGAATGTAGATACTTGGAAAGCGATGGATCGTCTGCATGAAGAGGGCTTGATTTGCAGCATCGGTCTTTCCAACTTCATGCAGCATCATGCAGAGCCAGTAATGGCGAAGGCAAACATCTGTCCGATGGTTGACCAGATAGAGTATCATCCTGGATTCACCCAGAAGGAGTGTGTTGAGTTCTGCAAGAAGAACAACATTCTTGTGGAAGCATGGAGCTCATAGGGAAGAGGTAATGTCTTGGATAATCCTCTCTTGAAGTCGATTGCTGCCAACCATGGCAAGAGTGTAGCTCAGGTAGTTATCCGTTGGGTGATGCAGACAGGCGTGCTGCCACTGGTAAAGTCGGTTACTCCAAGCCGAATCAAGGAAAACTTCGATGTCTTCGACTTTGAACTCTCTTAGCAGGAAATGTTTTAAATCGCATCGCTGAAAGCTGACAGAATAGGTGCAGACCCAGATACATGTGATTTCTAATACGGTATGGTTTGGAGTGAAATGCTCCCAAAACATATAAGATGAAAATGTAAAAAGTTACGGAGATAATTCATATTCTCTGTAACTTTTTACTTAAAACAGTCATATAATTTATCTGTTGTTTTCACCCTATGCAGGAACATCTATTTACAAAATGCAGATCAGTCAATATCTATTAATTGGAAATTCTTGTTGAAGGTCAAATCCAATCCGTTTGTCAGTTCCACCTCGTATTCATTCTTGTTCATTTCAATCTTTTTCACCGATTGTCCTGCATAATTATCCTTCAAGTAGTTCTTGATGGTTTGCGGAATCAACAGAGCTGGCACGATTCCCTGCTTGCAGTTTATCTCTGTAAGATTTCCTTTTTTGTCGAATTCCAGCTTCGTGCCATTCTGCAGAACCACATCATAGCTTCTGCTGACAACTCCCGATTCAATCGTTGCAAGCATCACCTTCTGACCATTGAAATGATTATTGAGCAAGGTCTGGGCCTTGGCAGGAAGTGCATTTACAGAGATAGGCTTGTCGTTGCCCGCATTCGCCGCCATATTGCATGAAACCATGCAGCAAATGGCAATCATCAATATTTGAAAAATTCTTTTCATAAGCTAAAAATTAAAAATTTATAATACCTAAAAAGCGATGGGTGCTTAAACGCCATTACCTAAGAATTAGACGCAAATCGTGCCTGAAAGTTTAAAGAGAAATTCTATTGCAGCTTCTGATGAAACTCCTTCCTTGTCTTAGCCATTGCTTCCGTAGCCCTATCATGGGTCTCTATCAGCAATGGGCTCTTATGATATTGTACGATTTTGACTCCAACAGACTTGTGTCTCTTCTTTTCCTCGATGCATTGAATAATCAAGTCGGAGTTGGCTCTCGCCTTCTTCCCTCGCGACTCGGCAGAGATTGCAAGCGAGCTTGCATCTTTGCTCTCGCTGCTCGTTCGGTTGGCCGACTTTGATGTTGGAGTCTTGTCAAAGTTTTGAATATAGGCGGCATTGGTCAGGAAGATAATGTCGGAACTTTCAGGGATTTCCTGCATTACCTTCACCATGAGGGTTAGCATCATGCGGAACTCTGTGGTATGCAAGTCGCTGATTACATCACGGCTGATGATGCTACCGTTATGCTCAATCACAACGGCAGCACCACCAGCACGTTCCTTATGACCGTAGTCACATGACCCGCCTATCCATACATAATATGTTGTCGAGTCCTGTACCATCACTCTGCAGGTGCCCATTTGCAACGAACAGGAGAGACGATTGCGCCCTCTGCCTTCAACTGCTTCATGGCTGCATCTACCTCTTTGCGGTCGAGACCGCTGAGCTCTGCGATTTTACCTGCGTTAAGAGGCTGACCTGCCTCTTTCATTGTTGCTAATACTTTTTCTTTTGCGTCCATTGTTTTAACGATTTAATGTGTTATTATTATATTGTTATGCAGTCTCCTTCGTGCCCGATGCACCAAAAGGGGACATCCTTTTCTTTGCAGAAAGGCTCCATGCGCCACGCACTCTCAAACCCACTCATGACTAAGTGCATTGGAACGAACATCCCAACCTTGAAGCGGTCGATAAACTGACGCCCTCCCAGCGTAAAGCCGTTGCCGATGCGTCCGTCCACAGGGAACATCACAAGGTCAAACGAATCGGTAATCTTTCGGATGTCTTTAAGTTCACCAAGGAACCGCTTTTCCTCTGCCACTGGATTGATATATTGACTGAACTCTTCGCTAAAGATTTCTCCTTCAGGCGCGCCGTCAACAAGAAAGCGTGCGTACCAGTTGCACAGGTCACCAGCATGAAAGATGGTTTTACCTTCTGTTTCAACAATCCAGCTCACGCCACTGTCATTGCTGCCCGTGGCTGACACCTTCAGGTTCTCATCTTCCCATACCGTTCCTTTGGCCATCCATACATCGGCATACTCTTTCTGCGCTCTTCTTCGTTTGAGTATATCCTTTGACAGGATGTATGTAATATTGGGGATGCTATTCTTCCATTTGAAGATTGCTTTCGTGAAGTGGTCCTCATGGAAATGGCTTGAAAACATGTACACATGTTTACATGTATTCATGTACCCACTCATGACATCGGCAGGATCCATCCAGTAGTCAAAGACCAGGATGCACCGAGCCGTTTCAAGCAGGAATCCACTATGGAAGATGTATCTGAGTGTCATCATTTCAAAGCCTTGCCATCTGAGAATGCCTTTCCAATGGTCTTGTCAAGTTCGATGTAACCATGATGTATCGGGTCGAACACGATGAGTTCCATCTTCTCCATGTCGGGCTTGCCGTCCTCTGCCAGATAGTTCTCATCCACAAGGATGTTGACTATCTCTGCCACGATGTAATAGCCCTCTTCCGACTCGTCAATCTTTTCCTTGATGCGGCACTCCAAGGTCATGGGAAAGTCGGTGAAGACGGGTGCGTTTACATTCTCTGACTTCTCCCATTTCCAACCTGCTTTCTCCATCTTGTCTGCATCGTTCTTGGCAGAGACAATGCCCACGAAATCAGCAGCCACCATGGTCTGTTTTGTAGCAAATGCCACGGTAAAATCAGGGCAGTCGTTCAGATTCTCGGTAGTGGCATGTGCGCCCATGGCAATCATAATCTCCTTCGCGTCCCATTGACCTCCCCAAGCAGCATTCATAGCATTGGGCTTGCCGTTCTTATCGTATGTGCCGATAATCAGTACCGGCTGTGGAAGCATCCACGATTTTTGTCCAAATGATTTGACCTTTGGTCTTCCTCCTCCTTGTAAAGCAGAGTTAATGCCTGCATTACTCTGCGTTTCCTTCGTTCGTCGGTTCATTTTTATTCTATTTATTTTGTTATCAATTCATTCAATGTATTGTCATAGACTCATTTGTTACTTCTTATTTCCAATGTTATATCCATATACGACCGATTGCCGTCTATATAGTCGGTATAGAGGATTTCTTCGCTTCGACCTTTAAGAACATGGCATTTGCCACACAACTCACAGTTGTGTAAGCATTTCCATTCGTTCAGAAGTAATCCAAACGCTCTTCTCGTGTGGATGATTCAATACTCGGTGCGGTCATAATATGATTGTATGCAGATAGGCCACCAAAGCAATCTGCATGATGATTATTAAAGGTATGCCATACTTGAATTTCTTGTGCATAGTCTTGTGATGCCAAAGTCGCATACCTGCCCATGCTCCAATACTTCCACCTATGGCAGCCATTGTCAGCAGTGTAGCCTCTGATATACGCCATTTATTCTTCTTTGCCTTGTACTTGTCAATGCCGTACAAGAAGAATGTGGCTATGTTGACGGCAAGTAGATAACCAAGAATGATGTTCATCATTTCAATGCCCTTTCCGCTTCCATGGTTTATATACAGACACAATGGTTACGACGGTCAGCAATACTATTTGGAGCAGACCGGCATAGGCGTTTGCCGTAACATTCTTCCAGTACTGCGCCACATCACCGTTTCCCTCTATGATAGCCTTGCCTATCAGTACATTCTCTTTTACCAATGGTCCCATATAGAACGTGCCGAAAAGAATCATGAAGAGAGTGAGCACCCATTTCACCGTGAGCCATCTATGCTTGAAGAAGCCCCAGTTGGTGAAAATGCCATAGACAATGCCCGTGAGCAGGCAGCCAACAGCTCCTGGCACCAGTATCTTCATGTCAATGGCTTCCAGTATCTCTGCCATCCAATACATTCCTGCTGCATCCTTTACCACTACAATGTGTCGCAGCAGATTCATGGATATGGCAGAGCCAAACCAAGCTATGGCACATAAAAGGTGTACCACCTTCAGTGCCTTCATCCCCTTTGCTGACAGTTTCTTCATTGTCTCATCATCTTTGAATGACTATTTATGTAGTTGAACAGTTAGTCTGGCTGCTGTCCGTTGTGAGCCTTCCATGTACATTCGGTCAGCTTCATGTCGGTGAAGATGGCCTTGAAGGATGACTCCTCGGGAGAGCATGCGTAGATGCCAAAACGTATCTTCCCGCCGCCCTGATGCATGTGGCATACGCGCATCTGGGTAAAATGTTCTCCGTCCCGCGAGCACTCAATGCAATAGTCATCCTCTCGGCGCGAGAGGCGATACCACATCGTCTTCACGTCGGCGGGAATGGCGGTGGTTGCCCAGTCGGAGTAGCCGTTGTTGGTGACCACGCTACCTAAGTGCTGAAATTCCTCGTTCTCGTATTCCACACTGCCTTTTAGCCAGTTCTCGCTGTCGAGATACATCACGATGCCGCATTGGTCGAAGCGATGGTGGCTTTCGGTGAAGTCGGTCTTTACCACGAAGCTGAAGAACTTCTCCTCAGTCTCCATCTGGAATACGGGAGCGTTGTCGTTGCGGAAATGGTAATAAGTACGTTGCCACAAGTCCGTTCCCGGTTTGGTCACGACTTCGATTGTGTCACCCTTGATGACGTAACTCTCGGGTTGCCGTGTCCACTTGAAATTGTCGATATTCAGTGTCATAACCTTGTTGTTTTGTTCTACGTTCTCTTGGCTTTTGCCATTGTTATTGCCGCCGCATGCCGTCATCAATGCCAGCAATGCGAAAGGAATTATAAAGTTTTTCATTTGGTCACTGGCATACCTTTGCTTGTCCAACCATTAAAACCAGAATCCAGTTCTATTACCTCGTAACCATTCTTTACAAGGATTCTTGCTGCATTCTTGCTTCGCTTTCCGCTACGGCAGTTTATGGCAATGATTCTGTCCTTTGGAAGTGTAGCAACGGCTTTCTGCTCAAAGTCAGATTTGAGTACATCAATGTTGAGAGCCTTCGCTATGTGTCCGTCTGCGTATTCTTCTGCTGTGCGTACATCAAGGCGCACAATGGTTGTGTCCTCAATCGCCTTGGCATATTCTTCTACAGAAAGACTCTTGAATCCTTCTGTCTGAGCACTGCAACCAAACAGGCTACAGAGCATTGTAATAATTCCCATAACTCTTCTTATTATTTATATGTTAGGATTTTTGAATACTGGTTTATCTGCGTGTTCACCACAGTCATGATGGCTGCATTCCAATTCTTACGTGGACTTCCGTTTATTGCTATTACTTTCATTTTTCTAAACGTTCTTTATAATTTTTGCAGGTATACCACCCACAACTGTTCTTGCTTCTACATCCTTTGTTACAACTGCTCCTGCTGCTACAACTGCTCCTTCACCGATGGTGACACCAGGACAGATGGTTACGTTTGCTCCAAGCCACACCTTATTTTCAATGCGAATTGGCTTGAATGTCATGTCGCCACGATGCTCTGGATCGGGATTGTGATTGATAGTACAGAGTGTTGCATTATGTCCTATAAGGCAATCATTGCCAATGAAGATGCCTCCTTGATCCTGGAACTTGCAACCGCTATTGATGAATACTCGCTCATCAATGTGGGTATTCTTTCCACAATCGGTATTGAAAGGAGGGAACATGCCGAACGACTCTGGTACGTCTATGTCCCAAAGTTCGGAGAACAGCTTCCTGAGTTCCTCTGGTGTATGGTACTTGTTGTTTATCTCCATAGTGATGCGAATGGCCTCTTGCGCCATTTGGTGCATGAAGAGGTGGACATCGCTACCAGCCACAACAGGATTTCCTGCTGCAATGTAATCTCTGTATTCTTGTACTGTCATATCTATTCAAAAGCAATTACGGCGTATGTTCCGCACTCGCATTTCAGTTCGATGTAATATTTGTTATCATCCACATAAACAATGGGAGTGAGTTCTATCTGCTTTACAGACTGCTTTCTTTATTATACGTATTCTTTTTACTCCATGTAATAGCATCAGCAGTACAAAACTAATACCTATTTTGTAATGTAAAAGACCGACCTGTGTGTTTACGCCCCATATTGCAAGCAGGACAATTCCTGAAAACACAGTGGATATGGAAACCATAGTCAGCATGGTTGTCATAAACCGTTTACGGCTGATTGTGCTTCGACGTACATGTTTGAACCAAGCCCAATGAGTGTGGATGTGACAGGCAAGCAGTATGGTAAACGAAACTGATAAGACAGAATGAATAACAGCCCAAATTTCCCATGTATTATGGTTACTTCCATGTCCCGCTATGTGCAAGCCTATACCAGACAGAATCGTAAGAAGTCCCAGAGGATATAGCCCACAATCAATTTTAAAAATCTTCTTCATTGTTAAATTTTTTTAATTATTTTGTCATCAATCAAATTAGCAGTAGATATGTACACTCTGTCATAATCCAGCCTTCGATGAAGTCAACATCCAGCCATGATCACCATGGTAAATCATCTGTCGGGTCATACCGCCGTCGATGCAGATATTTTCGCCTGTGATGAATCCTGCCTTGTCCGAGCAGAGGAACAGCACCATATTGGCGATGTCCATCGGGTTGCCCACACGTCCTGCCGGCTGCTGCACCGCATCTGCGCCATCGTACTCCTTATAATCAGTGTCTATCCATCCTGGCGAAATGGAGTTGACCCTTGCCTTGTTCCGAAGTGTGACGGCAAGGGCATGGGTGAGGGCGGCAATACCTCCCTTGGCAGCTGTGTAGCTCTCTGTCTGCGGCTGACTCATGCGGTCGCGCGAGGACGATATGTTTACTATCGATGCTCCCTCAGCAAGATACGGAGCAAGCAGCTTGACAAGATAGAAAGGTGCTGTAATCCCGACTGTCAAAGCATACTGAAACTCCTCCCACGTACATACATCCAGCCCCTTCATCAGAGGAAGGGCATTGTTGATGATATAATCCACCTTACCGTATTTGCCGATTATTTCATCGGCAAAGGCTTCCAGCACCTCCTTCTTGGAAATGTCCCCAACGAAATGGTCACCCTCTCGCATATCAATGACCGCTACCGAAGCCCCTTTCTTGCGAAACTCCTCAGCGATACATTTGCCGATGCCATGCGCACCGCCTGTCACGATTGCTACCTTATCTTTATATTCCATTTTTTTTCTTTATAGTGCCAATGAATTTTTACACATTCTTATATGTTGGTATTATATTGAAGCTCCGAGGGAAAATGCTTCTTTTAGGGCGTTGGTGTTTTTGATGTCGCCCTTTTCTTTAACTCCTCTTACAAGTATCTTTCCACTGTCTTCAAGGTGGAAGTAGTTGATGCATAGTCTATATTGGACAAGAATGCTGTCAAACAGTTCGGGTAATGTGGCGGCACCGACGAGCAACAAGGCAACTTTCTTTATTTTGAAAGAATCTCTGAGTGGATTGTGACACCTGTCGATCAGAGCCTTAAGCTGTGAACTTATGCCGTAGAAATAGACAGGAGAAGCAACAACAAGCATGTCTGCCTTTGCCAACTTGTCGTAAACGGTCTGCATGTCATCTTTTTGAATACAGGATTGGTCATCTCTCTTGAAACACGAATTACATCCTATACAAGGATTTATGTGATAGTCCCTTACTGATATGAAGTCAACATTGTGCTTGGATGAAGCTCCTTGGGCAAACGATTCCGCCAATATTTCCGTGTTGCCCCCCTTTCGTGGGCTGCCTGATAATATTACGATGTTCATTGTATGTCAGAATTTGAAATGTATAGGTCTTGCAAACTCATCTCTGTTCTCCAGTCCCTTGACATGACCGAGGTTGGTCATCCATCCGTCGATGTCCTTCAGATAGAACACCTTGAAGATGGGATTGTCACGCATATTCTTATATAGCGCATTCACGATGGCACTCTTGTCGATGATGGCATCCCTAATGTTCTGCCTTTCCTCGAAAACTGCCTCTGCCGAGAAACGAATCCAAGGAGTCTGCATCTCATCCCTTTCCAGTTTGCAGCCACAGAGTTCCACAAAGGGATTGGCTTGCAGTTCTGCATAGACCTCCTTCTTAGAATTGGTGCAGAACCATAGTTTCCCATCCTCCAACACCATATACTGCATCGGACGAACCTTCGGCTTGCCGTCCAATCCTATTGTCGCCAAGAATTGGATGCCGATATTGTCCAGATAGTTGGCCAAATCACGTAATGTCATCTCTTGTTCCATAATGATATTTATCTTAAAAACGGGTCAATCGTTGCAACAACTCTGATTTCTGTACCACGCCGCTTGTTCTCCAAAGTACTTCGCCGTGTCTAAACAACATGAGTGTGGGCACAGACTGTATGCCATACTGGTTTGCTGTCACTCCATACTTGTCCACATCTACCTTGATGATGCGGATTCTGTCACCCAGCACTGTCTTCACCTGCTCCAAGATGGGGTGCATCATCTTGCATGGCTGGCACCATGTGGCGAAGAAATCGACCAAGACCAGTTGGTCGCCTGATATAACGTCTTTGAATGTTTCCATCTTTATCTGTCTATTTCTGTGAATCGGTTAAATGTCCTTCCGTCTCTTGTTATTTGCTCGAAAAACATCTTCTCGGGACGAACCCAGTATGCTTCCTCACCATATAGTGCTTGATATACTACCATGCGTTCCTGAGTTTCGCTGTCATATGCGGAATGGATATACTTGTACATTCCTCCCTTGAAGTGACGGAAAAATCTTTCTTCTTTAACTGAATACTCCATGAGTATCTTCTGTACCAACGGGGCATACCAAGTCCTGACTTCCTGCTCTGTGGGCGTGTGTCCGCCAGGGAAGTGATAGCTGTTGTTATAGTACTGCAAGAACAACGGCTCAAAATGAGCCAGTGTGTCTTGTTCACCAAAGAGTCCCCACACACGATCCTTGTAATACGGATTACAACAATCAAACTGTGTGGCTTCGAGTTCCCCAAACTCATTGATGAGTGATTCGTTGATGACTATTGTCTGATTACCGTCCATGCGCGGAGCCTTGTACTCATGTTCGCCAATGCGTTCTCTCAGGAAGTCCGTCATCTTGAAATGAGGATTGCCAAGTAGGGCAGGGATGCCAACGACAGGAGAAAGCATCTGTGCAAGGAAAGCCCCGCAACTGTTGCCTATGAGCAGGTCTGGCTTCTCCTTGTCGATAAGCATGCGTATGTATTTCAGTGCTACCTTGGGATGGAGAGGCAGATCGGGAGTCAGCACGATGGCTTGCCCATCAAAGGCCTCCCTCAGTGCTCTCGCCATTGGACAGCTGCCAGTAGCAAAGAAACCATGTAGGAACAGTATCTTTTTCATGCTATTTATTCTTTGTCTTGTGGATTGTCAGATATGCCCTTTCTCTTGATTGGCCCAGAATGATTGTCGCGGTTCAGCTTGATGCCATGTTTGTTCAGTATGCGGAACACAGAGCTTCGGCTTCTGAAACCGCTGGCTCTCCATACTTCATCAATGGGATGACCTGCAACATACAGGTTGATGACTGTCTTTTCTCTGTCGAGCTTCTGCATCTTTGCTGACGAGACGGGAGGTAGTGACACTATCATCTTCTCCTGTAAATTGACGACATGCTCCGCAGACTTACGCAGGGGAAGAACCTCTTCCGGAAAAGCACCCATCATTTCCAATACATCGGACGGCCTTGTTTCGGGAAACAGCTCGTTCCTTGAATCAATCTGGTCATGGATGCTGACAATACGGATGACCTTGACTCGGCAAAATTCCAGAAATGTTGCCAGTTCCCGACTGCCACGCAAGGCATTGGAAAACTTGGATATGACAAGTTCATCGCCCCTTTGCAGGGCAACCATCAGTTGTTTCCAGAGCGGTCTGTTGCGTTCGTCCTCATCGTTTTCTTCTACGATGCGGACACAGCCGAAGTCGTTCATCCATTTGCGGTCTTCTTCCAGTTTGTCATACTGAGAGGTTGCCATTATGTAGCCCACTTTTGCCATATCAAAATATATTATTGACTGATAATTTGATAGTTATATGCCTATAGATAACAGAAAAGTCAAAACTTAATCTTAAATAGATATGATTCACATGCAAAGGTACACAATAATATTCAGAATCATTATTATACTGATATTTTTTGTTTGACAAACCCAAAGAATCATACATGATTTCACACACATAAAGATAAAAACAAAATATCATACTAAAGAGAGTATGAAATATAAAATTATACAAAGTCTGATTGCCGTGGCTTTTGTTTGGATTTTTATCTGTGTCTTTGCACTCAAATTTTACAAATGGCTTGATTCGCCGTGAGAATGCCTGAGTGGGTCTGAAAGTACTGCTGTCTGCCTCGGCAGAAGCAGGGTGAGGGGCTGTATGCTGGTTTGTGGTTGCAAAAGGGTATTCTGCAAGCCATGACGGGGGCTTCTCGTTGGGTTTTCAATAGCTTCTCGTCGGCATCTCGATCGATATTCGTTGTTCTTTCGTTCGTTTTTTGCTTGTTCCTCGTTCGGTCCTCGATAGGTCTTCGATAGACTAACGAATAAGCAACGAGAGACGAACGAGAGACGAACGAAGACCTAACGAGAAGTTAACGGGAACCGAACGAGAAGCGATCGGGAAACCGTTGTGTCTCTGTCGGGACCGGATGGTGTGTTGAATTACTTGTTTTGTAAACATAAGTGACTTTTTAGTTGTAAATTATTTGTTTAACTTTTGATTTGAAGGTCTCTTTCTTGTTTTGGAAATCATCCTCGGCTTAAAATACAAATATACAACATGAAATCCCCAGAATGCAAGAGATTTGGCACTTTTTATATCGCCTATTAATTATATTTAACTAAAACCAGTATTGGTTTAACTTAAATTATAATACTTTATGCTGATTTAGCTGGATGAGTTTGGGTTGCTTCGCAAGAAATCTTTGGAGGAAATCTTTGATAAAATATGGCCTATGGCCAGAAATATTACGGATTTACAGAACCACGGAACTACGGATCTACTACACCGGAGCACCAACGCAAAAAATCCGTGTCATTCGATTTCCGACATTAAAAGGGGCTGCACACGGAGGTTCTGATAAAATAAAAGCGGCACTTTCTTGATGATGGAAAAGTGCCGCGGTGTTTGTTAATATCGCAAAGTCTTATTGATGCTGGCTGCGCAATAAGTCGTTGACGGTCTTTACAGGATTAAAAGTGCCAAGAGGAACTTCCACAAAGATAGTATTCCAATTGCTCATGGCACCATTCCAAAGGCCTGGGAGCTCAAGTGCCTGAAGCGGTTTTCCGTCTTTGGATTTCTGTGAGATGAATCCTGTGGTAGGATCTACAAAGTCGGGCAGATTGAAAGGCTTGTCCTGATAGTCTTTCACGGCGCAGACCAAATCGACTGGATTGAAATGTGTTCCCTTGGTAAACATTTCCATATAAGCGGTATTTGATTTGTCTATCTGTGAACTTTCCAGAATTTGCAGCGATACGGTTCCGTCTTGGTTGTAGGTGAGGAAAGGACCACCTCCCGGTTCGCCTACATTTTTCACAACGCCACACACGCGCATGGGACGGTTGAGCTTCTTTTTGAGGTACATTACCAGTTCTGCATCTTCCAGTTCCTTGATGTTGTTTTTGCGGCAGCAAAGATCTTGTTGGACGAAACGGATGATTTCTTCAATCTGCTGGTGGTTGTAACAACCGGTTTCAAGCAGCTGTAGATAGTCGAAAGCGCGTTTCTGGAGCGTTACCAATACTCCTGCAATGATTTGTTTCCATTCCACTGTTTCGTCTTTCAGTCGGTCTGGAACTACATTATCTATGTTTTTGACGAATATGACATCGGCGCTGATCTCGTTCAGATTCTCGATAAGTGCGCCATGGCCTCCGGGACGGAACAACAGAGATCCGTCTTGGTTGCGGAACGGGGTACCGTCAGGATTGGCAGCAATGGTGTCGGTAGAAGGTTTTTGCTCTGAGAAACTGATGTCATAGCGGATTCCATATTTCTTTGCAAAAGAATCGGCTTTCATGGCTACGCGCTGTTTGAAGTAGTCCATGTGCTCATGGCTCACCGTGAAATGTACGTGAGCCTCGTTGTTAGAGGCAGCGTAGAGGGCACCTTCCACAAGATGCTCTTCCATTGGTGTGCGTGCTCCTTCCGGATAGTTGTGGAACAGCAGCATACCTTTTGGCAGTTGTCCGTAGTTGAGGCCTTCCGGTTTGAGCATATTTTCTACTACAGCTTTGTATTGTCCATCGGCTATGAGTTGGCTGATGCCTTTTCCATTGTTCTTGCGGCAGGCAGCATCAAGTTCGTTGTAGAAGGCGAAGTGGCTGATGTTGTCGAAGAATTTTTTCTCAAAGTCTGTTGTGGGGATATCATAGTCGGCATCGACAAAGGCAAACATGTCTTTGAACATACGGCTTGCGGCTCCAGAGGCAGGTACGAATTTGACTACTCTGTGGCCTGCTTTCTTGTAGCTTTCCCATGCCTCTATATATTTCTTCCGGTCAGCATCGCTGGGTGCCATGATACCATGCTGAATGCTAGCAGCAGCTTCAAGCTTCAGAAAAGGGAACCCTTTTTTGAATAGTTCAAGTTGTTTCTCTACTTGTGCTTCGTTGATTCCTTTTTGGGAAATCTGTTTTAGATCTTCTTGTGAATATTCCATAATATATAGGATTGTTAGTATTGAATTTGTTTTGATGCAAAGATAGGAATTATATTGCACACCACCAAAAAAGAATGATAAAAATATTTGGCTGTTTCAGTAAAATCAACTAATTTCGCATTTCATTTATAAAAACTTAATAGAACGGAAATATGATAGAAACAGGAATGAAACATACCAGTGAGCTGGTTGTTGACGAAAATGTAACAGCGAAGAAGATAGGTTCTGGAGATATGAAGGTATTGGCGACTCCAGCCATGATGGCGCTTATGGAAAATGCCGCCATGCTGGCTGTTGCTGATGCGTTGCCGGAGGGCTGTACTACAGTAGGCGGTCATATTGAATCTTCGCATCTTCGGCCGACAAAAATCGGCGAAACCGTAACGGCTACGGCAGAGGTGACCAAAGTAGATGGTCGGAAAATAGAATATGCTGTGAAAGCATTCTGCGGCGAACAATTGCTTGGTGAGGGCACTCATCTTCGCTTTGTTGTGGACCGGGAGAAATTCCTCTCAAAGCTGTAAGTCCATACGTCAAGAAAAAAAGAGAATCTCTATTCAAATTCAGAGATTCTCTTTTTGTTTATTGCATTATTTACCTAAGTTTACCTTTCTTCAAAATATCAGAAAGGTGGTGATGATAGCCTGATGATGTTATTCTTGCATGAGAAATGATTTGAAATCTACGAAATCTTTCGTCATGGGAATGCTCTTCTTTTCGCCTTTCATAAATGCAGCAAGACGTTCTGGAATGGTGATGTCGGTATGGAGGATGGCATCGACCTTCTCTTTGAACTTAGCAGGATGTGCTGTTTCCAAGAATACGCCAACCTCTCCAGGTTGCAATCCTTCCTTGAGTGCACGGTAACCACAGGCTCCGTGCGGATCCAACGTGTAACCATGATCCCGATAGCATTGTGTCATCGTCTCTTTGATTTGTTCGTCGGAATAGGTGGCACCGCTGATGTCTTGGCAGATATCCTGATGACTTCCCTTATAAAGGTCATAGATGCGTGCGAAGTTTGAGGGATCGCCCACATCCATCGCATTGGCCAAGGTCTGTACGCTGGTTTTTGGTTCGTATTTGCCAGTACAGAGATATTTATAGAAGATATCGTTGGCATTGTTGGCTGCGATAAAACGGCTGATGGGGAGACCCATCTTTTTGCCGAAGAGGGCAGAGCAGATATTGCCGAAGTTGCCACTGGGAACACAAGCCACCAGTTTATCAGCAAGTCCGCGCTCCTTCATGCGTGCATAGGCATTGAAATAGTAGAACGACTGTGGCAGAAAGCGCGCAACATTGATAGAGTTTGCCGATGTGAGGCACATGTGCGCGTTGAGTTCCTGATCCATAAAAGCTGCTTTCACCAATGCCTGACAGTCGTCAAAGACTCCATCAACTTCAATGGCTGTGATGTTCTGTCCCAAGGTCGTAAACTGTGACTCTTGTATTTTGCTGACCTTGCCTTTTGGATAAAGAACATAGACATGAATACCTTCAACACCGAGGAATCCGTTGGCAACGGCACTACCCGTGTCTCCACTGGTTGCCACGAGAACATTCACGCGGCCTTTCTTTTCTTTGCTGATGAAATACTGTAACAGACGAGCCATGAAACGTGCACCTACATCTTTGAATGCAAGAGTGGGACCATGGAAGAGTTCGAGCGAGTAGATGGTCGGTTCAACCTCTACCACAGGACAGTCAAAGGCTAAAGTATCATACACAATCTTCTTCAGCGCATCCGCCTCCACATCCTCACCGAAGAAGGCATCGGCAACAGTATAGGCGATTTCCTGAAATGAAAGTGTCTCGATATGGTCGAAAAACGACTGTGGTAATGCCTTGATCTTTTCAGGCATGTATAGACCTTTATCTTCTGCCAGACCTTTTACTACAGCCTTATGCAAGTCTGCGTTTGGCGCTTTTCCGTTTGTACTGTAATATTTCATTATATTTTCATCAGTTGGTTCATAAATTCATTGAGTTTCAACATCCCATAACTGCCGCTTACGCAACTCACCTCATCATAATGTTCTACTGCGTCAGCCTCGATGCCAGGATGCCAGATCAGGAAGGGGACAGGTTCATCGACATGGATGCGCATTTCCACGGGAGTAGGGTGGTCGGGGAGGATAGCGATGCATACGGGTTCGTTCATTTGACATACGGCTTCATAAACGGGTTTGATAAGCCGTTTGTCAAGATAGTCAATGGCCCGCAGTTTCAGTTCGAGGTCGCCATCATGACCAGCTTCGTCAGTAGCCTCTACATGAACAAATACGAAGTCATCGTGTTGCAAGGCTTCAATAGCAGCCTGTGCCTTACCTTCGTAGTTGGTATTTGCCAAACCAGTAGCACCTTCTACGTTGACGATTTCCAGTCCGGCATAATGTCCTATGCCTCTGATCAGGTCAACGGCAGAAATCACGGTACCGCTCTTAACCTGTGGGTAGAGTTGTGTGAGTGGCTGCATGGAAGGTCGGTATCCACCGCCCCATGGCCAAATACTATTGGCCTGTCGTTCACCTTTTGCCGCCCTGTTGCGATTGAAAGGATGTGCGGACAGAATCTGCTGGGATTCTATGATGAGTCTGTTGATGAGTTCTGCCGTTTCCTCTGCAGTCATTCTTCCTGGTTCAACAGGTGCGTTGTCTTCTGCTTTCACCAATAGTTTCTCCCATGGTTCATTGGGATGGTCGTGTGGGGGAGCACAGACAACATGTTTTGAACCACCACGAATGACGAGCAGGTGACGGTATTGAATGCCAGTGATAAAGCGCACACGGTCATCTCCCAGGTATTTGTTGAGCTCTTGTATCAACACATCTGCATCAGCCGTTTCAAGGTTTCCGCCATTGTGTGTGATGATATTCCCATCCGCCAGCGAGATGATGTTGCACCGTAGCGCCAAGTCATCGGGATGCAGTTCATATCCGATAGAAGCAGCCTCAAGCGGGCCACGTCCTTCATATACCTTGTTGAGGTCGTATCCGAGAATGGACGTATTAGCTACTTCGCTACCCGGAGCAAATCCACTTGGGATGGTTTGCAGTCTTCCTGTCCGTCCCATTTTAGCCAAGCGGTTCATGTATTCAGGGCGTGCATATTCCAAGAGTGTTTTTCCACCAAGTCTTTCAACGGGGTGGTCAGACATTCCGTCGCCCAATATGATGATATGTTTCAATGTGATTATATATTAGCAATTGACATGATGTTAGCAAACACACCTGCTGCAGTTACACCTGCACCAGCTCCATAGCCCTGTATGAGCATGGGGTATTCTTTGTATCGTTCTGTCGTCAGCAGGACGATGTTGTTTGATCCTTCAAGACCATAGAAAGGATGATGTTCGCTGACGGCCTCCAACGACACTTTTGTCTTGCCCATCTCCATGCTCGCCACAAAGCGCCAGCGTTTCTTCTCTTTTTCCAATATTTCACGGCGGCGCTCAAAGTCAGCATCAAGTGACGGTAGGCGCTTCCAGAAATCCTCCAGACTACCCTCGAAGAAATCATCTGGCATGAACAACTGTTTCACGACGTCGCTTTGTTCTACTCTATATCCTGCTTCGCGAGTAAGGATGACCAACTTACGGATAACATCCTTACCGCACAGGTCGATACGTGGGTCCGGTTCTGAATAGCCTTCCTCTTTGGCAAGTCTGACTGTTTCAGAGAAAGGTACGTCGGCTGCTATTGTATTGAAGATATAGTTAAGCGTACCAGATAATACCGCTTCGATTTTAAGGATCTTGTCGCCTGAATTTCTCAAGTCGTTGATGGTACCAATGATAGGCAGTCCTGCGCCCACATTGGTTTCGAAGAGAAATTTCACGCCACGGCGCAGCGCAGTTTCTTTGAGTTTCGCATATTTTTCATACTCCGCAGAGGCAGCAATTTTGTTGGCTGTTACGACTGAAATATTGTGCTCCAGAAACGTCTGGTACAGTTCTGCCACTTCGCTGCTGGCTGTGCAGTCAACGAATACGGAATTGAAGATATTCATGCCCACCACTTCCTTGCACATTTTTGAAATGTTGCTGGGCTCCGACGCTTTCAGCTGCTCTTTGTAGTTGTTCAGGTCAAGGCCTTCTCGGTTGAAGATGGCATTGTGTGAACTGGCGATACCCACTACGTTAAGTTTCAGTTGGCGTGTATCGGCGAGTTCCTGATATTGTGATGCAATCTGTTGCAGGAGGTTACCTCCGACGGTTCCCACACCACACACAAACAAGTTGAGTACTTTGTATTCCGACAAGAAGAACGAGTCGTGCAGTACGTTGAGGGATTTACGCAGATATTTTGAGTGGACAACAAACGAGATGTTTGTTTCGGATGCACCCTGTGCACAGGCGATGACGGATATTCCGCTTCGTCCCAATGTACCGAAGAGTTTACCGGCAATACCAGGTGTATGTTTCATGTTTTCGCCCACGATAGCGATTGTAGCCAATCCGCTTTCAGCGTGCATGGGGAACATAGCTCCTGTTTTGATTTCTTTTGCAAATTCCTCGTTGAGTGTTTCAACGGCTTTGTCAGCATCCTCATCGCGCACACCTATTGACGTAGAGTTCTCAGACGATGCCTGCGACACCATGAATACTGAGATGCCATTGTTTGCCAATGCTGTGAAGATGCGTCTGTTGACACCAATCACGCCGACCATTGACAGGCCGGTAACGGTGATGAGTGTTGTTCCTTTGATGCTTGAAATACCCTTGATGGGTTTGCGGTCGTTTTCAATCTTGTCTTTGATGATCGTTCCGGGATCAGAGGGGTTGAATGTGTTTTTGACCTTGATAGGAATGTTTTTGACGCAAACCGGATATATGGTAGGAGGATATACGACTTTAGCTCCGAAGTTGCACAATTCCATCGCCTCGATGTAGGACAATTCGTTGATGGTATAAGCCGACTTGATGACGCGTGGGTCGGCTGTCATGAATCCGTTGACGTCAGTCCATATTTCCAACACGTCAGCATCGAGTGCTGCTGCGATAATAGAAGCGGTATAGTCGCTTCCGCCTCGTCCCAGATTGGTTGTCTCGTTGGTGTCTCTGTCTCTGCTGATGAAACCGGGCACCACAGGAACTGTCGTATTGAAGTCGATAGTAGCGAAAGTATCTTTCACCAGTTGGTTGGTGAGTTTGGTGTCGAGTGTATGTTTACCCTGTTTGTTGATGGTCTTGATGAAGTCGCGTGAATTCATTCGCTTACCGTTTTTGATAAGCGTCCCTACGATATGCGAGCTCAGGCGTTCTCCATAGCTGACTATTGTGGCCTGCGTTTTTGCGCTGAGGTCATGTATGAGGAATACGCCATAGTAGATGGATCGCAACTGATCGAAGAGGTCGTTGAGTGTGCCGAGCAGCGCTTTTTTCGCCGTTTCGTCTTTGATGATGTTTTCCACCATGTGATGATGGCGTTTGACGATGTTTTCAAACTCCTCTTTATATTGTTCGTCACCGGTTAGTGCCTGTTGTGAAATGGCAATCAGTTTGTCTGTGATGCCTCCTAAAGCGCTGACCACGACAATGACGGGTTGGGTCTCTGACTCAACAATACTTTTCAAACTGAGAATACTCTCTATAGAACCGACGGAAGTGCCGCCAAACTTTAATACTTTCATACAGTATGCAAAAGTACGAAAAATCTCACAAATGCAAGCAAAAAAAAAGGAAAATCGTGAGATTTATTACCGATAGTGCAATAATTTGAGCCATTTTGTCGTTTAATAGGGTAGTATGAAGATTACCAGAAGAAACAGTGGCATTTCGCCATTCCGTCATATTTTAATGGTCACCGGCCTTTTTGGTGGCGTTCAGGCGGTTAATGTTGTCGCTTCACTTATCCGCAATAAGTGTGCGGCCTTGTTTCTTGGCCCTGACGGTGTAGGTGCTCTTTCGTTGCTCAATACGTTGGTCAATATGTTGGTCCAGCTTTGTGGCATGGGTGTGTCGTTGAGTGGCGTCCGTCGTTTGTCGTTGGCTTTTGACGAAGGGAATGTGCAACGCATTCGGAGCGTATGGTCTGTACGGTTGTTGACGATATCCGGCGGATCGTTAGGGTTGGTTGTCTGCGGTCTGATGGGGCATTGGCTGTTGTCGCCAGCAGTCTTGTTGATGATCGTCTGTTCAGGTGAGTTGGCAATCCTCAAAGCCGCCCGTCGCCTTCGTTGGTTGGCCTTGTCGCAGATCGTCTCCGTATTGTCGAGTCTCTTGCTGACCGTACCTCTATATATATATTATGGAGCGTCATCCATCGTAGCGGTAGTGGTTTTAACAGCATTAGCAGCCCTGTTGCCCGTACTTTTTTGTTCGTTGCGCGTATGTCCGTTGCAGTTGCCAAAAGGCAATACCCTGTTTCCATTGTCAGAAATGCGCTCCATGTTTCGTTTAGGAATGGCTTTTACCTTGGCAGCTGTAATAGGTGCAGCATCAGAATATGGTATTCGTGTGTGGCTTCAAGGCGAAGCATCTTCGCAGGTGGTAGGATGGTTTAGTTCAGCCCAATTGCTTACAGCAGGTTATATGGCCATTTTGTTTTCCGCTTTAGAACAGGATTACATGCCTCGTCTGTCAGCAATCTCTGACTATCGTGCGGCTTCAGGAATAGTGCGCCGTCAGTTGTTGGTGTTGACCGGTTTGACTATTCCGTTAGTCTTGATCGTTATGGTGTTGTTGCCGTGGTTAGTACCATTGTTGCTTTCTTCATCGTTTCTGCCTATTGTTCCTTTAGCCCGTTGGTGGGCAGGCGCGATGATACT
Organism: Prevotella sp. P5-126; assembly: GCF_002251185.1. Lineage (NCBI taxonomy): Bacteria > Pseudomonadati > Bacteroidota > Bacteroidia > Bacteroidales > Prevotellaceae > Prevotella > Prevotella sp. P5-126. Next base: position 4,614 of record NZ_NPIZ01000040.1, on the reverse strand, counting down.
TAAGTCGGCAACACTTCCTGTTGCTTATCTCACCTTAGCGCGAGGCCGTTCGCTTGACTATCTTCTTTTGGAGACGGTCTATTATGTGTTTTTTGTGATTTCAGTTATTGTCGGATGGCATTATTCCGGCCTTTCGGGTGTGGGTGTCGGAATCTTTATAGCCCATGTTTTCGACTTATTGCTCATCCATATTTATGCCAGAAATCAGTTTGACTTCCGGCTTTAGAAGCGGAAGTCAAGCTGAAGATCTACAAAGTTGTAGTTGTGTTTGTCAGGATTGGCAATCGTTCTGTCGTTGACGCGGGCATATTCCATGTTGACCTGCAGGTTTTTGCAGAAAACATAGTTGATACCCATTTCGTACATGGTTTTTGACGAACTCCATGATTTATCCTGTCGGTACATATTGTATCGTGCTTTGGCATAGAGTTTCTTGGGAATGACAGGTGCAATACCGAATGCGTAGAGACCGTCGGCTTTATCGCCAAGGTTTTTGCCAGGAGCCGCTGCACCCTGACTGTGGATGTATTCTGACCGGAAAGTCCAGTCGTTCTTGCTGTATTCAGCCGATAGCGCATAACGGTTTTTTGTGCCTACGCCCGCTCTGCTTCCAGTCCATCCGAAAGCACCTATGCGAAGCCCTTCAACCGGCATCAGCCAAAGTCCTCCGATAATATCTTTTCTGTTGTCAGCATCTTTTGTGTTGATACCTTCGCCATTATATACTCCCACCTGATAGTGTAACAGATAGCGTCCGGCTTTGTTTTTTAGCAAATCACCCTGCAGTTGGACGCCGATGTCACGTCCTCCTGCCGATTTCTCTCCCGTCCGGTCTCCGTAGCCCACGAGGTTGTTGATGACGAGGGCATAGGAGTAGAAACCTTGGTCGATGGGGTTTGTAGGACTTTCAAAGGTGAAAGCACGTTTGAATTGTCCTGCTTTGACTCGTATTTCTCTGTATTTCTGCCATTCCGCATAGAGGTCAACAAGAAAGGCAGACGATCCGCTTCCTTGGAATTGTGCACGCCATGCCACGTCGCCGATTTTTCCATCGAGCATGAGCCTTAGCAGTCTGATGTTGAAGGTGTTTGAAGCATTCTTTTCTGTGATGATGTTTCCCTCTTCATCTGTTGTTGTGCGGTAGGGGTCTTGAGCCTGATACTGCAACATTCCATATCCGCTGAGTTTGATGTCTTTGACCCATTGTGGAAGTTCTACGGAAACGGTTTTCTTTTCCTGTTTGTTTTCCTGTGCTTTGATGCTGAGTACGAACAACGAGGCTGTGAGAAGCAAAACGATTTTTCTCATATTCTTAATTATGATCTTCTGGTTAGTAATACAACATTTTCTACGTGAGGAGTGTGTGGAAACATATCTACGGGTTGCACCTCGTTGACCGTATAGGCCACGTCGAGCAATTGTAGGTCGCGTGCTTGAGTGGCAGGATTGCAACTCACATATACGATACGTTGTGGCGCAGCATTCAGAATGGTGTTTACAACATCAGGGTGCATTCCTGCTCTTGGTGGGTCTGTCACGATAACATCGGGTCTGCCGTGTTGTTGGATAAACTCATCGGTCAGAATATCTTTCATGTCCCCTGCATAGAACAGGGTATTGCCAATGCCGTTGATGCAGGAATTGACCTTGGCGTCTTCAATGGCTTCTGGCACATATTCGATACCGATGACTTTGCTGGCTTTAGCAGCAACAAAGTTGGCAATGGTTCCCGTACCGGTGTAAAGGTCGTAGATCAGAGGCGCTTCGTTGGGCGTCTGTCCGTTAACAGGCATGAAAGCGAACTCTCTGACAACGGAGTAAAGGTGGTAGGCCTGTTCGGTATTGGTTTGGTAGAACGATTTCGGTCCCACCTTAAACCGCAGGTCTTCCATGGTTTCGAAGATGTGGTCGTTGCCTTTGAACACGATAACATCCTGATCACCTATGGTGTCATTACATTTCTGGTTGTTAACATAGAGTAATGCTGTGATTTGCGGGAATTTATCTGCCACGTGTTGCAGAAGTTCTGCAGCCCGTTGTTCATCACCTTCTTCATCATAGTGGAACTGAATGATGACCATCCATTCGCCCGTATTGGAGTTGCGTACGATGACATCTCTCAAGAGTCCGGTTTGTGCTCTGAGGTCAAAAAAAGACATCTCGTGGTTTAGTGCATAATCGAAAATCTCGTTTCTGATTTCGTTTTGCAGATGGTCCATCAGCCAGCATTTCTCAATGGGCAGTATTTTGTCGAAGGCACCTGTAATATGGAATCCTATGGCGTTGCGCTGGAATTGCAGTCCGCTAGTGATTTCTTCGTTGGTCAGATAACGTTTGTTACAACATCCGAAATCGAGTTTGTTGCGGTATTCCTGTGTTTTTACCGAACCGAGGATAGGACGGAAGTCGGGTAGGGTGATTTTGCCAATGCGAGTCAGCTGGTCTTTCACCTGTTGTTGCTTCATTTTCAGTTGTTCCTCGTAGGGGAGCTGCTGCCATTTACATCCTCCGCAAGTGCCGAAGTGTTGGCAGAATGGTTTTGTTCGGAGGGGACTTTCCTCATGGAAGCGTATGATTTCAGCCTCCATAAAACTATGTTTCTTTCTTCTGACCTGTAAATCCACTACATCGCCGGGAACAGCCCAAGGCACGAAGACAACCATATCGTTGACCCTTGCAACACATTTTCCTTCTGCTGCAAAGTCTGTGATGGTGATGTTTTCGAGTATGGGTAATGCCTTTTTCTTTCTTGTCATATTGTTGTATTTCTTGTCTGTTATTGTTTGATATGACGGACAAAGTTAATGCAAAAATTAGAAATATCCAAAAATGTGAATAAAATATGATGTTTTGAGAGACAATTGGCTCTGCTCTCGGCTTCGAGACGCCATGACCTTTGGTCTTGTCTTTTTTGTCTCGGCAAAGCCATAAAGTGGACCTTATGGCTCTGCTCTTGGCTTCGGGATGCCATCGGGAAGTGTTCGGGATACGTTTCCGCCATGAGTCCGTTATAAGTCCGTAGTAATTCCCATAACCAAGCAGACCCTGTTGCGTGTTATTGTGGAGGTGCATGGGAACAGAATGAGGCTTTTAAGGTTCGACCTTTTGCAGAATAAGCCCATAGCTTGAAAATATCAGCGCCTTTGTTGGGAATTATAATATATTTTTCTTATCTTTGCAGTTCAAACAATATGAAAGAGCAAATTAGACATATAATCGGTTTTTTCCGTTACGGACTATGGCAATTGAACGAAGACGATACGACTCCGTTCAAGTGGATTATGATAGAGATCCTTAAGAAACTCGTACTCGCCATTCGCTTCTTTACAGCCAAACGCGTGGTGAATAAGGCGGCGGCGCTGACTTATTCGTCTCTGTTGGCTATTGTGCCTATCCTGGCAGTGGTCTTTGCCATTGCCCGTGGTTTTGGATATAATAAATATATTGAGGTGTGGTTTCGTGATGCTTTGCAGTCCCAGCCACAGGCAGCCGAGGTTATCATAGGCTTTGTAAACAGCTATTTGGTACATACGAAAAGCGGTATTTTCCTTGGTATTGGCCTGCTGTTCATGCTCTATACCGTTTTGATGCTGGTGAGTAATGTGGAACAGGCATTTAATGAGATTTGGCAGGTGAAGAAACCACGCACCATTTTCCGTACCTTTACGGATTATCTTGCCATGTTCTTCTGTTTTCCCATCCTTATTGTCCTGACCTCTGGATTGTCAATCTTTATGGCGACTATGGTCAACGAGATGGATGATTTCATGTTGTTGACTCCTGTGGTAAGGTTTCTGATAGACATGGTGCCGTATGTATTGATGTCGGGCCTCTTTATCGCCTTTTATATCTTTATGCCCAATACGCATGTAAAACCAATGTGTGCCGTCGTGCCAGGTATTCTTGCAGGTATTGCGATGCAGGGCGTGCAGATTTTCTATATTCATGCTCAAATGTTTCTGTCGAGTTATAATGCCATCTATGGTTCTTTTGCAGCCTTACCTTTGTTTATGCTCTGGTTGCAGATTTCCTGGACCATCTGTCTTTTTGGCGTAGAACTCTGTTATACGAATCAGAATCTCGATTATTATGATTATGATGCCAATACAGGCGAAATAAGTTATCGTTACCGAGTCATGATGTGTGCTCTGTTGATGAGTTGTGTGGCGCAACGCTTCAAACAAGGAGGTCGGCCTTTGACCGCTCTCGACTTGCGTAAGCGCACCCGTTTGCCCATACGTATTGTCAACGATTTGCTTTATAAGTTGATTGATGCCAAATTGCTGCTGGAGGTATCTGCCGACGAAAAGGGTGAGACATCTTCCTTTATTCCAGCCCATGACTTGCGTAGCATGACGGTAGGCACTATGGTTGACCATTTGGAGAGTGTAGGCACTTGGAAGATAGAACTTGATGTCAGCGCAGTCTTCACGGAACAATGGTGTAAAACTTTGGAAATTCATACGGAGTACCTGCATCAATTGCGCAATATTCCGTTGGAAGACCTGGCAAAAGTTCAGTAGAGCGGGCGAGTCTGAAAGCAGAAACTTTCGATGTGCTTGTCTGCTAAAGAAAAGAATGTTTGAAAAGAAAGGTAATTAATAACGTAATTTT
>NZ_NPIZ01000004.1:0-2797 GCF_002251185.1 Prevotella sp. P5-126 | reverse complement strand
TATTATTATAACTAAGATAATAGCATCTATTAACCTCCCATTCTGGGTATACTGAAACTATAACTTTCAAAGCGTATTCCCTACACAATCGGTACAAAAACCGCTTCTTTAACCAATTCTTTAGCATACTACCTAATTTTGATTGAATCGTTCAAATTGAAAATGCATAAAACTCATTATCGCTTAATATCACATAATATTTCCTAGTTATTTCTTTGTACAATACAAGTGAAGCTGCACAAAAAATAAAAAAATATATTTTCCTATTTAATTTTATAATTACAACCTACCATCAATGATATCCCTAGGCAGAATACACTTTACGTCAAATATTACATGATTACTCTCAAGCAACTCATCCCACTTAACAATGTTATCACGGAATTGCTTGTGAGCAACCGCAACAATTGCAGCATCAAATTTACCTTTTGGCATTTCGTTAACAATGTCAATTCCGTATTCGTGCTTTACCACTGCCGGATTGGCCCATGGATCGAAAACAGTCACATTTACGTTATACTCCTGTAGAGCATGATAAATGTCCACTACACGAGTATTACGCACATCAGGACAGTTCTCCTTAAAGGTAAAGCCCATAATAAGGATATTTGAATGAAGGACCTGAATACCCTTCTTCAACATATGCTTAATGGTCTGGTCGACGACATATGCGCCCATACCATCATTCATACGACGGCCAGCAAGGATAATCTCGGGATTATACCCCAAACGCTGAGCGCACTGTGCGAGATAGTAAGGGTCAACAGAGATGCAGTGCCCACCTACCAAACCAGGGTTCATCTTAATGAAATTCCACTTGGTTCCTGCAGCCTCAACGACATCAGTGGTATCAATGCCCATCAACGTGAAGATCTTGGACAGCTCATTGAAGAAAGCAATCATAATATCACGCTCGGAGTTTTCAATTACTTTGGCAGCCTCAGCAACTTTCATAGAAGGAGCTTTATGAGTTCCGTTCTTCAGCACAGAGTTGTAGACATTGTCAATAATATCTGCCACCTCAGGAGTGGAACCAGATGTAATCTTCTTGATAAACTCTACAGTGTGAACCTTGTCGCCGGGGTTGATACGCTCTGGGCTATAACCCGCGAAGAAATCAACATTAAATTTCAAACCAGAGACCCTTTCAACTACAGGAATGCACTCGTCTTCGGTAACACCGGGGTAAACCGTGGATTCATAAACCACAATGTCACCCTTGTTAATAACCTTACCAACTGTTTCGCTGGCACCCCAAAGAGGGCGAAGATCAGGAGCTTTGTTCTCATCAACAGGAGTTGGGACAGCCACAACATAGAAGTTGCTGTTACGTATCTTCTCCAAATCTGTTGTACACACAAAACCGTGGTTTTTGATAGCATCCTGAAGGAGTTCATCTTTTCCTTCCAGAGTTGCGTCGTGACCCGCCATAAGGGCATCTACGCGCTTCTGATTCATATCGAAACCAACGGTTTCATACTTGGTTGAAAACAACCTTGCCAGAGGAAGGCCAACATAACCAAGGCCAACCACACAAATCTTAATTTCTCTCATTTTGAATCTATTTTAACAAATCTGATAACACAAATAACGAAAAGAAGGCCTGATGACAATAATGTCGTGAACAATGAGTTATTTGTCAATGATATGGCGGCCCCTGTTAACATTGCAATTGCAGTATAATAATTATCTGACTTACAAAGCCTATTAATAAACACTAAAAAAAAGTAAAAAAGAATTGTTATAAAAATAATACCCCCTATTCCACCAGCAGCAATACCATCAGTAACTAAAAAATTTGCGTTTATCTGCGCTTCCGCATCAGCGGTTCCATATGCTAAATTAACTTCATTACCCAAAGAATGAGTTTCAAAAGGATACATCCCTGTAATAGCATCTATTATTCTAATATGAGAATAATACGTGTATGGATATCGGTTAAATACATCGATATAAATGGGTGTTAAGTATGCTGATATTCCAAACGTACGCATTATTATTAAGCCCACTAATATTTCGACTATTCTCGAGTCAAATAACAAGTACAGCACATATGGTATAGCTATTCCTATTGACAACAATGGAAAAATGTAATAAAAATTATCCGCATCCTTTTTTAAATACTTATAAAGAAATAGAGAAAGAAGTGGAATAAAGAAGGTTGATTTCATACCACAAGTCATATAAAAGACTAGTGACATAAAAAAGCCAAGGTAAATGTATATTTTTTTATTCTTTACACAACCTAATGTAACAAATAGTGGACTAAACACCGTTGACATCCATGCATAAAGATAACTATATACAGGTATTGAGTCTGCTAGCTGTGTACCACTCGTTCGAATATCATATACACTATCAAAGGAGACTAGTTGCATATTATTTCTAAAAACAATAAATGTAACAAGCAATACTAATACACCTAAAGAAACAACCATATTTTTACTGATATAAAAAGATGGAGGTGAAAACTTTTTATTTGATGATTTATTCCGTGACGCACTAAAAAAAACACACATTGCAAGAAGGTATGCTAACTGATACGGAAGCGCACTTGCATAATCAACATAATAGTATTGTAGGCCCAATAATGTAGGCACATATATCATCACATATATTAAAATCGAAATAAAATCGGAAACATTATGGTTTTGTGGCTTATATAGCAGTATTGGAATAAAAGCAAGTATATTAGATATAAACTTTGCCACAAATTCTGTATTCTCTAATTTATATCCGTAATACTCAAATACAGGATAGAGACAATTCTCATATGCTTCTCTAAAAAGGACTATAT